>JAADFB010000063.1 GCA_013153095.1 Campylobacterota bacterium
GCAACTTTTAGATAGCTATAGATATGGTAGATAATTTGAAAGATAATCCTTCCAAAGTTTACCGAATTTGCCGCACTTAGTTTAATTCCTTTTTCTTGGAGAGTTTGATTAAATTTTTCGCTTGAAAGTAGAGCTTTCAATGCGGTTTGGGCATCATCAAAATTCCCTCTAATTCCTATAACTTTTAGATTCTCTCCATCTTCGGTAACCATCTGGAGCCGTTGAACGTCACTAGTTCCTCCAGCAGGATAAAGACAAACAACCTTGATGTTGGGTTGATTTTTAAAAGTTTCTAAGGTAGCTGGACCTGTATCTCCACTGGTAGCAGCTAGGATTAAGTAATTTTCTCCTCGCTCTTGAGCTAGTTTTGAGAGAATATACCCAAAAGGTTGAAGCGCCATATCTTTAAAGGCTCGAGTAGGACCGTGATAAAGTTCACTAATGTAGAGATTGTTGTCTACCTCAACTATTGGGACAATTTGAGGAGTATCAAAACTGTTATATCTTTCTAAAGCTTGCTCGATCAACTCCTCTTTTAAATCAAGATCAAAAAGTTTTAGGACTTTAGATGCAACCGTTTTATAATCGTCATCTTTTAACTCTTTTAAATTTAAATAGGGTAAAGTTTTAGGAGCGTACAGTCCGCCAAAGCTGGCGGCTGGGTTTAGGATAGCTTGGGAAAAAGTTACCTCTTTACCATTACCTCTAGTTCCTACAAATAGCATCAAATCCCCTCACTTGGATCGATATAATCTACAATCAAAATATAATCATCCATCACTTCAACATCTTTTACATAATCGTTAAGTACCATCCATTTTAAGGTTCCGTCTGGATTCATCCCTTCAAGTTTAGCTATTAGCTTTTTACTTTTGCTTACATAAAGCCAATCGTAAGGGTCGTAATTATCTATATCTCCGTAATAGGTAAAATAACCATTGATAGGAATCTCTCTTTTACTATAAAGTTTTTCAATAATTGCGTCGATTTTTGGATCGTTAGTAGGATAGTTGGTAGGAATTCCAACTACAATTTTACCATCTTTATAAGTGGCGTTAGGAAAATAGCTATTTAAAATCACCCACTTAAAACTTCCACTATTACTATCCATCCCATCCAATTTTGCAAAAATATTACCACTTGAACTTAAATAGATCCAATCATACGGATCACCCTCTCCAAAATAAGCAAAGTATCCTTTAATCTCTAACATCTTTTGAGAAATCTTTTCTAATACCTCTTTAACTCTATGTAAAGAAGGGGTAGAAGTTTCTAAAGACTCTTCACTACTAGAAACTTGAGACTCTTGGCTACTAGAAGAGATGACTATCTCATTTGAAACTACAGTTTGTCCTCCGCTACTGCTGGAGCTTTCTTGAGCATAATAGCAACCTTCATCACCTAACCAAACGCCTCCATTTCTTTCACACTCTTGAGAAGGGGTAAGGGTTGCTGTAGCAAAACTTTCACTGCTACTACTCATTTCACTACTACTTATTACTTCAGTATCATTTTTTATCGCCCCATCATCGTTATAAGAGAGATAAAGAGCTAGATTTCTCCCGTTAGCAAAGCTTAAATTAACAACCTCTCCAGCCCTTCCCGTAACATTTATTAAAAGGGTGTTGTGATCTAGATAGGAAAGGTCGATATTGGTAACTCCAGAGTAGTAAGAGGTTCTAACATTTCCCAATTGATCGTTACAATCTTTAGGAGGAAAATAGAGTGCATAGGTTTTAGCTGGAACTAGTGATACTTGGATAGTTTGAGGGGTGATAATGTAGTAGTCGTAAGGGAGGCTTCTAGTTTTAAACTTCCATTCTAATGTATGCTCTCCCTCCTCGTCTAAATATTCAAAATGGACTTTATACTCTTTGCCCCATTCTAACCGCTCTAACGGAAATAACACATATTCAAACTCGGTTAATTTCTCATTGGGGTCGTTTCCATTATCTAGCAGTTTGATATTGTCTATCCGCTCTCCGTCCCCTTTTTCTAGATAAAAATCTAACACCTCGGGAACTTGAGGATGTTTATAGGGGTTAAAACTTACACTGATAGGATACCCTGTTACACTGCACTCAGGAAGAGGATCGGGGGATTCTTCATAAAACGCGGGTGGAATATCTTTTCCATCAGGATAAGGCCACAAAATCACCGCACTATTTTGGTTGGCTACATCCCCTAACGCTTTTTTGTAGGCTAAATACTCCACCTTTTTATTTGGATCTTTACACATTCCGGTAGCGTAAGTCCCATACCCTTCAAATGGGGGATATTCATCGGAGCATAAATAAGCTAAATTGGAGTTCCCCATATTGTACACATAGGCGTTTTTGTAATAAAATCTCTCATTCTCCGCGTACCCCACACCTATCTCGTCGATTTCAACATTTAAAAAACCCAATCTATGATAGATAGCTGAAAAAAGCCCGTCGATAGAATCCCTAATTCCACTATTACCATAGGAGATATTTTCTACCACAAAATTGGCCGGATAACCAACATACATCGCCCTATCGGCTGGAGTTACCCCGGTAAAGTAGGGATCGCCACTTCTTTCATAATGTCCTACAACGTTATTGTTTACCACATAGATGGCGTGGTTTTGAGCCGACTTTTCTAAGAGAGAGTTAACTTTTAAAGGGATCAATCCCGCCTTTTGGCGCAAAGAGTTTAAATAATCATACCCTTCTTGGAAACTCTCTCCAGCAATTAAAGAAGCTACTGCTAAGCTAATTAAAAACTGTTTTCTCATTTTGCTCCTTTCAATTAAATATCTTTGTTAATAATGTTGTCTAGGATAATCAAATCCATATTCCACTGACTTTTTATAAGTTTTGGTTGAGGTAGAGTATTTGGTAAACTTTTTGGTTCCCCTTTTGTACAAGAGATAATTGCAGAGGTTAAAGCTTCAGGGAGTGGATAAAGGAGTACTAGATCGTGATTAGTTTTTGAAAATAGTGCTATATCAAACCCATCTCCTTTATAGATAGTTACCCCTTTTTCACTAAAAACCTCTTTAACCTTCATCTTAAAAATCTTCTCTACAATAAACCCATACGGCTTATCAAAAGCGTATTTGGGAGGAAGATCGACTATCTCCAAATAAAACTTTATCCCTCTAAACTCTAATAAAATCCGCTCCAGCTCTATAACGTCGATTAGATCCTTCTCTTTTTCTAAAACCTTAACCGGAAGGGTCTGTTTACACTTTCTATTGTAAAATTCCAACCAATCGCCATTTAATTTAACCTTTAGAGGGTCTTCATAGAAGCTAAAAAAGATCACCGCCAAGATAACCGCAATGAAGAAAATAAGTCCCGCCTTCATCATCTCCCTTTCAGAGGGTTTAAAGTACAATTATATCTTAAATTATATCTTAATTTGAGAAAAATAAAGGATTAAATTTGACTCTTGCTCTCAAATATCGTCCTAAAAGATTTGAAGATCTTATAGCTCAAGAGACTATCTCAAAAACCCTTGCCTACGCTTTAGACCAAAATAAGCTCTCTCACGCGTACCTTTTTAGTGGATTAAGAGGGAGTGGAAAAACAAGTACTGCTAGAATCTTTAGTAAAGCTCTTTTATGTTCCAAAGGACCTACCTCCTCCCCTTGTGAAGAGTGTGAAAACTGTAAGATGGCCAATGAGGGAACCCATTTAGATATTATCGAGATGGACGCCGCTAGTAATAGGAAGATCGATGATATTAGAGATTTAATTGAACAAACCCGTTATAAACCGGCTTTAGGAAGGTATAAGATTTTTATTATCGATGAGGTACATATGTTAACCAAAGAGGCGTTTAATGCGCTATTAAAAACTTTAGAGGAGCCTCCAGAGTTTGTAAAATTTATCTTAGCAACTACCGATCCCTTAAAAATCCCTCCTACTATTATTAGTCGAACACAACATTTTAGATTTAAAAAGATTCCAACTCCTGCGATAATTGCCCATTTAGAGAAGATTTTAACCCAAGAAAAGATCGCTTATGAACCTCAAGCTTTAAAACTGATAGCTCGAAGTGGAAAAGGAAGTTTAAGGGATACTTTAACCCTTTTGGATCAAGCGATAGCTTTTGGAAGGGGAGAGGTTAAAAGTCAAGAGGTGGTAAAGATGTTGGGGTTGGTTGACCCCTTAAAAATAAAGGAGCTGTTTGAAAAGATATTACAACAAGATCAAAAAGCGGTCTTAACTCAGCTAGAGGAGTTGAGTGAGTATGAAGCGTTGACAGTTATTGAAGAACTGCTTCTTTTTTTAAAAGAGGGTTTTTTGGAAGAGAGTTTAGAGTTGCCTTTAATGTTGTATGAGCGGTTTTTTAAGATTTTAAGCGACGCTAAACATCTGCTTCAACTTAGCGGAGAGGATAGTTTAGTTTTAACCTTGACCTTTTTAAAGCTTATAGAAGCGGTGAAGTTAAAAAATGTGGAAGAGTTGATCGAAGAGTTTGAAAAGAAACCAAAGCAACCCACTTTAAATCTGCTAGATTTTAGTCCCCAACCTAAAGATAAATTCTCCCAGCTGTTACAAAAACTCCATCAACGTGATAAAGAGTTAGGGGAGTGTTTTGAGAAAAATATCACTTTTATAAGTTTTAACAACAACATTTTACGCTGGCGAAGCCAAGCTACCGGAGAGTGTAAAAAGCTTTTAAGAGACTCCTATCCTGTAATTAAGTATTTGGTGCAGGAGATTTTTGGAATCGATGTTCAGATAAAAAATGAAGTAGCAGAGGTAAAAGAGGAGAAAAAGGAGGAAGAAACTCCATTACTTAAAGTGAATCTGGAAGTAAGAGATTTAGCCAATGAGCCTATAATTCAAGAAGCTCGAAAACTTCTAGAGGCTAAAAAGTTGATTATTAAAAATAAGCCCCCAAAATCTTCCTAACCTCATCGGGCTTACTTTTTTTGTGGTCTTTTGAAAACTCTACAATTTTTCCGTGAAAACGGGCATAGATTTGGGAGAGTGGTAACTCCTTTCCATACAGGTCATAAACTTTATCTAGATTCTCGATTATAGAATCGCTTAGATACTCTTGAATCTCTGGATAACTTTCAAACTCATATCCTAAAAGGTTTAAAAGTTTAGCTGTATAATTATCCACAACCAAAAACTCTTTATAACAAGCGTAGTTTAAGATGGTATCAGCAGTTTCAAACCCCACCCCCTTTTGATTTAACAACCAGCTTCTAGAAACCTTCTTTTTAAAGAACTCAAACTCCCCATAATCTTGCTCTATGTTAAAACAGAGCTTTTTTAAACGGTACGCCTTTGTGTTGTAAAATCCAGCCGGTTTAATCAAAACACTAAGCTCTTTTTGATCTATTTGATTGATAACTTGTAAACTTAGTTCTCCTAGAGAGTTTTTTAGATTGTTTAACGCTTTTTCCACATTCTCCCAGCGACTATTTTGTGTTAGGATAGCTCCAACTACGACCTCAAAACTTCCACTATTTGGCCACCAATAGGGGTCTTTATCCTCTTTGAGGTACCCTAACTCTTTTAATCTCTTTAAAAGTTCAAATCCACTCATTCTACTTTAGCCTTTTGAGTAATTTCCCACCCTTCATCATCGTACGCTTTTATCTTGTACGCTTCTTTACATCTTCCCTTTTCAAACTCAAAAACAACCATTTGTAAAATAGCCTTACACTTTTTTGGAACATCAAATCGATGGGGTATTCCGGTTAAAAACGCTTTTATCGCCGCTTCTTCCTCCATCCCTAAAACATTATCCCTACACCCTGTAAGACCAACATCACTTACATACCCACACCCTTCCACTATTGTTAAATCATCTGTCCCGATATGGGTATGTGTTCCAGCTATAGCTGAAATCTCCTTTTTTAACATCAAAAACATCGCACGCTTTTCACTAGTAGCCTCTGCGTGAAAATCGATAAAGATGTTTTCTATTCCCTTCTTTTTTAACTCTTTAACAATCTCCTGCGCAGTAACAAATGCGTTATCCACGGTAGGCATCCCAAAATGTCCCATCAGGTTTATCACCGCTAAATTTAGTTTCTCTTCTATGTGAACCCCTTTACCCGGAGTGGTCTTAGGATAGTTTAAAGGTCGCAGAATCGGATATTCTTCCAAAATAGAGAAAATATCTTTTTTATCCCAAGTGTGGTTTCCTCCGGTTAAAAGATCGATCCCATACTCTAAAAGTTCTTTTCCATTTTTAGGAGTTAGTCCAAAACCGTGGCTAGCATTCTCATAGTTGGCAACCACATAATCAAGATGTTGAGTAGATTTTATCTCTTTTAAATACCTAGAAATCATCTTCCTTCCAGGTCTTCCCACAATATCCCCAATAAAGCCAAATCTCATTCTCTACCTTTTGCTATACTTTAAAAAAGATTATATCAAAAAGGAGGAGTATGGTCGTTGTTTTGGTTACCTCTCCCAGTATGGAGTTGGCTAAAGAGATCGCTAAAACTTTAATTCAAGAGGAAAAAGCGGCGTGTGTAAATATCGTTCCAAAAGTTCTATCTATCTACAAATGGCAAGGGGAGCTGTTTGAAGAGGATGAAGTGTTACTTTTTATCAAAACCACCTCGTTAAAGAAGGTTAAGGAGAGAATCTTAGAGCTTCACAGTTATGAAGTTCCTGAGATTGTAGCTTTAGAAGTTAAAGAGGGACATAAAGATTATATCTCGTGGGTTAAAGAAAGTGTAAAAGAGGAACCGCCTTTTAATATCTAACCCCCTGTTGGGGTTAGAGTTTAAAAGAGAAGTGGCAAATTTTGCTAGTACCGTTTAAGGTTGTTTTGATCAAAAGATGGGAAGCGTCCAACTTTTTATACTCACAATCCCCTTTTATCTTTAACTTTGTAGTTGGAATCATCTCAATAACTTCTAAGGTAACCTTTTCGCCTTTAGGGTTTTCAAATAGATATAATACCTCACCCTTCCATCTTTTCTTATCTTCCTCTCTTTTTAACACTTTTCGCGTAACTTTTAGATCAAAATCCTCTCCAGCTTCTAAAGTTGCTTTTTCCCCTTGAGAGAGCGGTTTAAAACGGGTAGTAGATAGCAAAACCCCATTTTTAAAAAAGCGTGCTACTCCTTTAGGTAGAGGTTTTGGAGCCACAAAAGTGATCAGTTGTAAGAAATGTTTTTCCTCCTCCCCTGCGGCGTATTTTAAGTTATTCCATTTAACTATAAACCGTTTTTTATATGGTACTTCCTCATCGATATAGTTTATAAAAAGGTTATCTTTTATATCGTAACGCTTAGGAAGTGTGTAGATATAATTTCCTTCTACCGCTTCTATTGAAGTGGTAGCTCTAGCAGCTTTAAAGATAGGCATCTCTCCAACCTTCTTTTCTCTTCTAGCAACTAAAGAGAGTTTCATATTGGAAAACTCTTCAGGGGTGTTGATATGGATAAATCCCTGAAGGTGGAGATTTTTATCCAGTTTCAAATTATAAATAGAGTTCCACCTCACATTATTACACTCATATCCTACCTCTAGCTCTTTTTTGTTAGTTTCTACTAAAACTTGCGGTTCTAGATTAAACCCTTTAGGAAAACTTTTAAAGATAAAATCTTTAGGTTTTAGATCAAAATAGAGCCTATCGGATTGGACGATTATAGGGTGTGTAGATAGAAGAGTTCCTTTTAATTTTTTATCTTCCTTTATAAACTCCACCTCTTTGCCTACAAAAAGCTCTAAAAGATCAAGAAGATTTTTTGCCAAAACAAAGCGGTAACTAGGAACTTTATCCTCAAAAACCAAACTGTTGGCTTTAGTACATTTAGGAAGTTGAATATAACCGTTTTTTACCGTCTTCTCCTCTTTAACGAACGCTTCATTTTCAAAAATTAAAATCTCTTGAGCAAATAAAGAGAGAGAAAAGAGAGTAAAGATCGCCTTTTTTACCATTTTTATCCTTTTTAGGGGTTGATTGAAGAGATGTAACTAAATCCGGTTTCAGGCATTATTGAGATAGTAAAATTGGTCTCACACTCCAGATCATCAAAACAAAAAGTTATCTTACACTCTTGTGTTATAAGTCTATTGGCATCGGTGTAAGGTTTTGTATAACTGGCGGGATTTCCCCTCATTGGTCTTCCCACATAATCAAACACTATCCTCTTACTTCCATAATAGGAGCAAGCGGGAGAAAATCTAACATCTACAATGTTATAAGTCTCTTCTATTGCGGCTTTTTTGTAAGTTTTAGGGTTATCGTAAGTGATAGTAAATCCACCTGAAAGTAGCCGTTTAGTTTGAGGTTCTAACGCTACCTCTCCTGTGGTTGCGTTTGGATTTCCATCATATCCACTTCCTGAGTCCTTATCTGAAAAGACCGCATACGCCCATTTAGAAGTCCCATCCCTGCTAGCATTAATACTTTTAAAAAAGCGAATCTGCCAAAGCTCTTTGTACCAGAACTCTTTGGAAGGGTCTATCTTGTTATCGGTTAGAGCTAGATGTTGAGTGTAGCG
>JAADFB010000036.1 GCA_013153095.1 Campylobacterota bacterium
CTAAGAAAATTATGCACAAAAATATCGAAGTCTCTGCTACTTGTGTTAGAGTTCCGGTTTTAAGAGGACATAGCGAAGCGGTAACTATCCATTTTAAGCGAGATGTTGATCCCCTTAAAGCAAGGGAAGCGTTGGAAAAAGGTAAAAATTTAGTTGTGATAGATGATCCTAGCAAAAGCGAGTATCCAATGCCAATTATGGTAGTAGAGCGTGATGAAACGTTTGTGGGAAGGATTAGAAAAGATATCTATCGGGACAATGTGTTACATCTGTGGGTGGTTGCGGATAATTTAAGAGTAGGGGCGGCTACAAATGCGGTTAGAATTGCTCAAAAGTGGCTGGAGATGGAGGGAGAATGAAGCTTTTAGAACAGGTGTTTGAGTGGCTTTTGTGGGAGAGTCGGCTGTTTGTACTTTTGGCGGTAATTTTTGGGATGGTTGGAGGAGTAGTTTTATTTGTGGTGGCTAGTTTAGATATTTATCACGTGGCTACTTACACCTTTCACGTTCTCTCTTCAGGACATCACCCTCGCCATTTCCACGAAAAGATAGTAGGGGATATTATTGGAGCGGTAGACCTTTATTTGATTGCGGTAGTTATGCTGTTGTTTAGTTTCGGGTTATATGAACTGTTTATTTCTAAAATAGATGCCGCAGAGTATAGCGAAAGCTCTCAGATTTTACAAATCAACAACCTAGATCAGCTTAAAGATAAACTGGCTAAAGTTATTGTGATGGTTTTAATAGTTAGCTTTTTTAAACGAGTTTTGGATACCAACTATAACGGAGCGTTGGAGATGCTCTACTTTGCGGGTTCAATTCTAGCCCTAGCGTTGGGACTTTACTTTTTACACAAAGGTGCAACTAGACATTAAGGATTAAGATATGGGAAAAGTTTTTATCGATGCTTGCTTTAGAAAAGAGACCCCTTATACTCCTATTTGGTTGATGCGTCAAGCTGGAAGATACCTTCCCCAATACAAAGAGGTTAGGGAGAAAGCGGGGGATTTTTTAACTCTTTGTAAAAACCCAGAACTTGCGGCAAAAGTTACCCTTCAACCGGTTGAGATTTTGGGGGTAGATGCCGCGATCCTTTTTAGCGATATTTTGGTTATTCCGCTAGAGATGGGAATGGATTTAAGTTTTCAAAAGGGGGAAGGTCCCGTTTTTAAAAATCCAATTAGAGATATGGATGATGTGGATAGATTATACGATTTTCCAGAAGAGCGTTTAACCTATGTGTATGAAACGATAAAACTTGTAAAAAAAGAGCTTCCAAAAGATAAGGCGTTAATTGGCTTTAGCGGTGCCCCTTGGACATTAGCAACCTATATGATAGAAGGGGGAAGCTCTAAAACTTTTTCAACCGTAAAAAAAATGGTTTACACCGATCCCGATTTTGTACACGCCCTTTTGATCAAACTCACAGAAGCTATAAAAGCGTATCTGATTAAACAGATCGAAAGCGGAGCGGATGCGATCCAGATTTTTGATAGTTGGGCTGGAGTGTTAGAAAAAAGTAGATTTTTAGATTTTTCCTGGGAGTACCTCATCGATATAGCCGAATTTTTAAAAGATCGCTATCCTAAAGTTCCTATAATTCTTTTTGCTAAAGGAGTTGGGGGGTATTTAAATGAGATTAAGGGGCGGTTTGATGTATTTAGTGTAGATTGGGCAACTCCCCTAGAAATAGCAAAAGAGAAACTTGGTAAAAAATATGTACTTCAAGGAAACCTAGAACCGGCTAGACTCTACTCCAAAGAAGCGGTAAGGGAAGGGGTTGAAGAAATTATTGAGGTTATGGGTACAAAACCGGGACACATTTTCAATCTAGGTCACGGGATGCTCCCCGATGTAGATTTTGAAAATGCTAAATATTTAGTCGAGCTGGTTCACGATCTAACGAGAAGATGATTTTTGGCCCCGTTCCTTCTAGAAGATTTGGGTTGTCTTTGGGAATAGACCTCTCCCCTAGAATAAAAAGTTGTAATTTTGATTGTGTTTATTGCGAATTAGGAGGAGGTAAACCAACTCCTTCTATTCCAAATCCCCCATCAGTAAAAGAGATTATAGCGGAGGTTAAAAAAGGGTTAAAGCGTTTTAGTGAAGTTGAGGTCTTAACTGTAACGGCTAATGGAGAACCAACTTTATACCCTCACCTTTTAGAGTTGGTTAAGGAGCTTTCAAAAATTAAACATAATAAAAAACTTTTAATCCTTTCTAACGGTTCTACCATTTCTACCGTTCAAGAAGCTCTAAAAGAGTTCGATATTGTTAAACTCTCTTTAGATTGCGCAACCCCTCGCTGTTTTAAAAAGATAGATCGCCCTTTAAAGGGGATTGAGCTAAAAGAGATTATCGAAGGGATCAAAGAGTTTAGAAAAACTTATAAAGGTTTATTGGTAATAGAGGTTTTAGTGGTTAAGGGGATAAACGATAAGGAAGAAGAGTTTAAAAGGTTGAATGAAGTTTTAAAAGAGATTGCTCCCGATAGGGTAGATGTAGGAACCCTAGATCGTCCACCCGCTTATTTGGTTGAACCTGTAAGTTATGAAAAGTTGTTACATCTAGCTTCTTTCCTAGAAGTGCCTGCTACAGTAATTTCTAAAAAAAAGGTTGATCTACCTAAAAAGGAGCTTTCTACCTATGAACTTTTAACTCTTCTTTCTAAACGCCCTATAACTTTAGAGGAAGCGCAAGCTCTTTTTAACGAAACTACCCTACAACGACTCCAAGAGCTTTTAAAAAACGGAAAGGTGTTTAAAAAAAGTGTAGGAAAAGTTGAATTTTTAACTACCTCAGCCGATATTCTATCGGTACGGTAAGTTTTATTCTATGTGTCGGAGTTGGGAACGCTTTACTTGCCCTTTTAATGGTTATTATTGCCGCTTTATCTAAAATTTTGTATCCACTACTTTTTACAACTTTTAGATCACTAACTTTTCCAGTAGGAAGCAGGTAGAAAGAGACCTTTACAACTCCCTCTTTTCTTCTTTTTCTAGCAATTCTAGGATAGTAACGGTAAGCTAAGATCGCCCTTCTAATTTTGGAAAGAAATTTTTTAGAGGGGGTAAAATTTTTAGAAAATCCAACTTTTTTAGGAAAGGATTTTGAAGGTTTTAAATAGGAGGAAGGTTTAGTTATTTTTTTAGGTAGATAAGGTTTTAAGGAGGTTTTGTAACGTTTTTTTGAAAAATATGACGATTTTGATGTTGAAGATACTCTATTCACCATTTCAGCAGTTTTAACTTTTACAACTCTTCTTTTTATAGCTCTTCTTATAACTCTTCTTCTTTTTACAGTTTTTCTTTTTACTTTTCTTTTTACTTTTTTAACCTTTCTCCTCTTTACTCTTTTTTTCGCAGATCGTCTTTTTCTTTTTTTTCTTTTTAAAACTTTTTTAGGAGTCCTTAAAACTTTTGGAGCAGTTTTAGGTGGGTTAGTAAGAGGCTGTTTAAAAGAATTAGGAGGTGGTAGAGGTTTTTGTAAGAGTGGAGTAGGGTGGGTTAAAGGGGAAGTTTGTGTTAAAGGAGATGGTTTTAAACTTGGAGTTTTAACTAATTGGATAGAGGTAAGCGAGATAACTTTAGTTGGAGGAGGTGGGGAGTAGAAAGAGAGGGCGCTAAAGAGTAGAAGATAGATTCCAAGTGTGATAAAGAAAGATTTTTTCATCCAAGTTTAAATCACCCCAACTCTTTAAAGGTTTCTGCTACCATAAAAGCTAGTTCTAGTGCTTGATTAGCATTGAGCCTAGGATCGCATTGGGTATGATAGCGACTTGAGAGGGCATCTTCTGTAATAGAAGCGCTAATACTTCCTGTACACTCGGTAACATCGCTTCCGGTCATCTCTAGATGCATCCCTCCCGGTACTGTTCCTTCCGCTTTGTGGATTTGGATAAACTCCTTTACCTCTTGCAAGATATTTTCAAAATCTCTAGTTTTTAGTCCCCCTTCAGTTTTATAGGTGTTCCCATGCATTGGGTCTATACTCCAAACAACCTGCGCCCCGCTTTCTTTAACCGCTTTTAAAAGTGGAGGAAACAGTTTTCCTATCTTATTGGCTCCCATTCTAACGATTAAAGTCAATCTTCCCGCTTCATTTTGAGGATTTAAAACTTCAATCAGTTTTAACAGCTCCTCTTTTTGCATCGAAGGGCCAACTTTAACCCCAATAGGATTTTTTATCCCTCTAAAAAACTCTATATGCGCCTCATCCAACCCTCTAGTTCTATCTCCTATCCATAGAAAATGGGCGCTACAATCATACCACTCCTGCGTAAAAGAGTCTTTTCTAGTTAAAGCCTCTTCATAATTTAAAAGTAAAGCTTCGTGTGAAGTGTAGAGAGTAGTTTGTTTTAGTTGAGGTGTATTATCGGGGTCTATCCCACACGCCTCCATAAATTTAAGAGCTTGGGTTATCTTGTTTGCTAAATGTTCAAACTTCTCTTCTAACTCATTTCCTTTTAAAAACTCCAAATTCCACTGATGGATCGCTCTTAAGTCTGCAAAACCACCCCTTGCGTACGCTCTGATTAAATTAAGTGTAGCGGCGGATTTGTAATAAGCTTCGATCAGTTTTTGCGGTTTAGGTTCTCTAGCTTGGGGAGTAAACTCAATATCGTTCACAATATCTCCCCGATAACTAGGAAGTTTTACTCCGTCAATCTCTTCATATTCACTACTTCTAGGTTTGGCGTATTGTCCCGCTATTCGTCCAATCTTAACTACCGGTTTACCGGTAGCATACATCAACACCATATTCATCTGAAGCAAAACTTTAAAAAGATCGCGAATAGTTTGAGCGTTAAAGTTTGCAAAGCTCTCCGCACAATCCCCACCTTGTAGTAAAATCGCTTTCCCTTGAGCCACTTGAGCTAGTTGCGATTTTAACTCTCTAGCTTCTCCTGCAAAAATTAAGGGGGGAAACTTACTAATCTCCTCTTCAACCCGTCTTAACTCCTCTAAATCTTTGTAGAGAGGTTGCTGTTTTATAGGAAAGTTTCTCCAACTACTTGGACTCCAGCTCATAACTACCTCTTTTTAAAGGGAATTATACCAAAAGGATAGTACAATAGTATCAAAAAGGAGTAAGGAGTGGAGTTAACCCATCTAAATCGATCCAACCACCCTAAGATGGTGGATGTGGGGGTAAAAAAGGAGAGTGAGCGGGTAGCTAAAGCAAGCGGAATTATTCAGATGAGTCCCCAAGCCTATAAAGCGGTAATTGAGCAAAAAACTAAAAAAGGAGCAGTTCTTCATACCGCAATAATAGCCGCGATTATGGGTGCTAAAAAAACCCCCGAACTTATTCCAATGTGTCACCCTCTACTTTTAACCTCTATCGATTGTGAAGTAGAAGAACTTCCTAATCTTCCGGGATTTAAACTGATAGTAACTTGTAAACTCAAAGGTAGAACCGGTGTAGAGATGGAGGCGTTAACTGGAGTAAGTATAGGATTACTTACAATTTACGATATGGTAAAAGCGATCGATAAAGGAATGGTGATAAAGGATATTCAACTAGAAGAGAAAAAGGGAGGGAAAAGTGGGGATTTTGTAAGGAAGTAGCAGGATACCCTGCTACAGCACCATTTTAATATCTTTATGCTTTTTTAAATCTTTGTAGATTCTTTCCCTCTCTTCTTCAGAATGAACCATTATATCGGCGTTAAAACTTTGATATTTTCCTCTATTGGATTGTTTTGAAAAGGTGATGGTGGTAGGACGATCGGTTACACTTTTTATCGCCTCTCTAGTTTTTTGGGCATCTTCTCCTATCACTTTATAGCGCCAAATGGTTGGATATTCGATCTTTACCTTCTCATTGAAATCTTTTATCTCTTTCATTTTTATCTCCTTTTTATAAATATTTTACCATAAAAATCTTAGTTCTTCCTCTTTAAAAAATTTAGGCATAATACCGCTCTGCTCTTAAGGCAAATCCATTACAAAGTGTGTAGATGAGTTTTTCAATGTTAAAAGAGCCTTTGCGAAAGGCTATTAGTGAGCTTGGGTTTAAAGAACCTAGCCCTATTCAAAAAGAGGCGATTCCCTTAATTTTACAAGGTAAAGACTTAGTTGCCCAAGCCCATACCGGTACAGGCAAAACGGCGGCGTTCTCCCTTCCTATCTTGGATCTTTTACAGTTTGAGAGAGAAGTGGAAGCGCTAATTTTAGTTCCAACTAGAGAGTTGGCTTTGCAAGTGAGTGAAGAGGTTTTTAAACTTGGAAAATATCTAAGAGTAAAAACCGCTACTATCTATGGAGGAAGTAGTTATTCTCGTCAATTAAGACATCTTAAAACTGCAAATGTAGCTGTCGCTACTCCAGGGAGGTTACTTGATCTTTTAGAAAGTGGGAGAGCTGAGTTAAATCCCCGTTTTGTGGTTTTGGATGAAGCAGATGAGATGTTAGATATGGGTTTTTTGGAAGAGATAGAAAAGATTTTAAGCTATCTTCCAACGAATCGTCAAACTCTTCTTTTTAGTGCTACTATGCCAAAAGAAGTTAAAGAGTTAGCTAAAAAGAGATTACACTCCCCAACCTTTATCTCTTTAAGTACCCAAAAGGTTACTACCCAAAATGTAAAACAGTTTTATTATGTAGTTGAAGAGAAGGAGAGAGATGAAGCGTTAACTAGACTGTTGGATTATAAAGAACCTAAAAAAGGGATAATCTTTTGTAGGACAAAATTAGAAACTAGAAGGTTGGAAGAATATTTGACACTTCAAGGCTATAGCACTAAGGCTTTACACGGGGATATACCTCAACGGCAACGGGAGGAGAGTATTAAAGGGTTTAAAGGGGGAAAATATGAGTTACTAATAGCTACCGATGTTGCGGCTAGAGGATTGGATATTAGCGATGTAACTCACGTATTTAACTACCATATCCCTTTCGATCCTCAAAGTTATGTCCATAGGATTGGGAGAACAGGAAGAGCGGGAAGAAAAGGTGAAGCGATAAGTTTAGTAACTCCTCACGAGTTTAAACAGTTATTAAAGATAAAAAAGGTGGTAGGAGATGATTTGATAAACCAAAAGATTCCAACTTTTAGTGAAGTTAAAGACCAAAAACGAAAACTTCTCACACAAAAAATCTTATCTACTCCTATTGCATCGGAAGCGATCGAGATGTTAAATTTATTAGAATCACAAACCGATCTCTCCACCATCTCTTTAAAACTTCTCTCATTAATTTTAAAAAAGCCTTCTAGTAAAAAAAAGCCCTTCAATAAAGAGGTTCCTAAAAAAAGGAAAGTGAAAAGAAGAACCACTCCTTTACATCAGGTATAGAAATTTTTGATAAGATTAAAAAAAAATAAAAAGGAGGTTGAGATGAAAAAGGTTAAGTTACTCTCTTTGTTACTAGTTCCTATAATGTTAAGTGCAACCGAACCTGCTCCTAAGGATAATCCGGTTGAATTGGAGTTTGAAAAGGCTTTAGAAGGGTTTATTCTACTTTTACAAAAAGCTACCGAAACGGCTAAAGACCTCTCCCAAACTGAACAAGAGGTTATTCCTGAAGAGAAAGATACCTTTAGACTTTACTATCGAGAAGTTTCCAATAAAGCTAAAGTTGAAAGTAGAAACGATACTCTAATCAAAGCTCAAGTTTCTTACAAACTTTACGCTAATAAAAAGATTCCAGCATCTACTTTGATGGTGGTGGTAAAAGATGGAGAGGTAGAGCTGTATGGAAAAGCGTTAGGAGAAGAGGGGGTAGAGGAAGCTATTAAAGAAGCTTTAAGGGTTAAAGGAGTTAAATCGGTAACCAGTTATGTAATTATCAAAAAGCCCGCAACCACCACCAAACTTTAGGAGCTTTTGCTCCTAAGCTACTTTAGTTGCTTCAGATCTCTTTCTAAAATGGTAAAATCTAGTTTAAGATTTTTTTAAAGGGAGGAGTATGGATTTAAAAGAGGCGATGCTGTTAAACACCTTAGTGTTTGAAACTTTAGGTAATCCTGAAAAGGAAAGGGAGTTTAAACTCAAAGCTTTAAAAAAATGGGGATTTGATCTAGTCTTTGGTAAACGAGATGGAGAAGATACCTATTTCGCTGCAAGCAATAAACAGGCTGGAGATAAGTATGAGAGCGGCGGAGAGAGTTTTGAAGTGGTTGAGGTTTTAAAAGAGCTTCCCAAAAATAGCAAAGTTTACGCCCATATTGAGATGATTGAGGGGCAAGCGTTTCTATTTGTGGATTTAAGAGAAGAGGAGAAAAATACCCCCATTTTACAAATTCCTGCAGGAGAGATTCTTTTAGCATTTTTGAAAAAGCATAAACTTCCTAAAGTTATAGAAGCGTTAAGAAATATCGGGAGTGCTTCAAGTTTGGTTAAACATCACGGCGAAGAGGGAAAACCTTTAAGTTTTGAAGAGCTTCCCC
>JAADFB010000057.1 GCA_013153095.1 Campylobacterota bacterium
AAAACTCTTTGGGACCTTTGTGGGTTTTAAAAAACTCTATTGTTCCTTTATGAGCTTCCTCTTTGGTTGAGGCGGTTGGATTTCCCCCGTGGCACACAATACAGCTATTCCCTTCAAACCCCGCTTTTTTTGCTAGCTTTGCTATCTCTTTAGCCATTTTGCTTTGAGGGTCTCTAATCTCTTCGATTCCCTTATGGCACTCTAAGCAGTTGTTGGCTAGGAGAGGAAGAGCTAAAAAGATTAAAAGCCTCTTTCTCATCTTAAAACTCCTTATAGATTCTCAATCAGATTATAACAGCTTTTAGGTATAAGATTTTTTAATAAAGAAAGAGGGAGAAGGTTTAAAAAAGCTCTTCGTGGGCTAGCTCAAAAAGAAGTTTTATCCCATACATTGCGGACTGATATTGAATATACTTTCTATCTCCATCTAGATGGATAGTTCTAATAATCTCTCTTTCTTCATTTCCAGCTCCTACTACCACCGTGCCTACCGGTTTATTATCGCTTCCTCCTCCAGGTCCGGCCACTCCGCTAATAGCTATTGCGTAATCGGCTTGAGCTTTTTTCAAAGCTCCCTTTAACATCTCTTCCACCACCTCCTCACTTACCGCTCCAAACGCCCATAAGGTATCTATCTTTACCCCTAGCCATTGTTGTTTTATCTCATTGGAATAAGCTACTACTGAACCGTCAAAAATTTCTGAAGCCCCCGGAGTTGCCGTTAACATCGAAGCTAATAACCCTCCCGTACAACTCTCTGCAAAGGTTACCGTTTTATGTTTTGAGCTAAATCTTTCAATCAAATACTCAAATAAACTTGGAGTTACGATCAGCTCCTTTTTAAACTCCTCTTTGGCTTCATTTACAAACATCTCTAAATCGCCAAACTTTTTATTATCTGCACACACTTTAAAAAGGTCTTGAGTCTCTTGGGTTAAAGTAAAAGAGACCTCATAGCTTTTTGCTAACGGCAAAAGGCGTTTTAGGATATTTTCTTTATCCAAATTAAAAATAAACATCGTAACACTTTCTCTATCGCTATAAAGTAAAATCTCGGGAAGCTTTTGACCAACTTTAGCCCTAATTAAATTAACCTGTTTCCTCTCTTCTTCAAGCAAAAAACTATCTCGAGTTACTAATTGCGTTTTGGAAGGAACTAACATCTCCTCTTTTAAGACCAAATGATCCTCAAAAAGTGTTGCAATAATTTTACTTGCAATAGGATAGCTTTCAAAAGAGGTTACGATCAAAAGATTACTATACTCCTCAACCGCAATTGAAAGCTGTAAAAAGAGGTCTTTATCTTTATCGTTTAGATAGGTGATAGTTTCTATTCCTAACACTTTTTTAGAAACCTCTCGTAACACATACTCACTAAAGGCTTTATTGTTGATAAACTCTTTCCCCACTAGCAAAACCGCGCTTTTCATCCCTTGTACCCCCGTAGTTGATGTAAAGATTATAACAAAAAGCGTAGAATTAATTAAGCTTATGAAAACTCCTTAAATAGGTAAATTTTTGGGGTTAAACTTGAAAAGGGGTGATTTTAATTTAAACTTTAAAGTTTTCAATTAAAAAGATTAGTTTTTCTTATTTTTCCTTTCAAGTACTTTTTGCTTTATTGGCGTCTTAGCCGGTAAAAAATTTATACTATAATCTAAAAAACAATTCTTAAAGGAGTGTTTTTGAATCCGGTTACAAAAGAGCAAATAGAGAGCTTGAAAAAGGAGCTTTCAGTAACTGTTGTAGCTCATTATTACCAAAAAGATGAGGTGTTTGAGGTCGCAGATATTACGGGGGATAGTTTGGAATTAGCCAAAAAAGCTAAAGATAGCGATAGTGAATGGATCCTTTTTTGTGGAGTTGGGTTTATGGGGCAGAGTGTAAAGATTTTAGCTCCTCAAAAGCGGGTAGCAATGCCCAAAATCGCTTGCTGTGCGATGGCTAGAATGATAGATAGCACCTACTTTGACGCTTCGGTAGAGGCGATGGAAAAAGCGGGCATTCCTAAAGAGGAGATTTTACCTATCACCTACATCAATAGCGGGGCGGAAGTTAAAGCTAAAGTTGGAAAAATGGGGGGAGCTGTATGTACTAGCAGTAGTGCGGTAAAGATTATTCAAAAAGCTTTAAAACAGGGTAAAAAGATACTTTTTGTTCCAGATCGATGCTTGGGACAAAATGTAGCTAGAATGATGAAACTTAAAAGTGCTGTTATTGGGATCGATAATAGTGAGGCCCTAAAGGGGGCTGATATTGTGTGTTACAACGGGTTTTGCTCTGTACATCAGCTTTTTACACTAAAAGATGTGGAGTTTTTTAGGAAAAGGTATCCAGATATAAAAATTGTAGTACATCCAGAGTGTGACCCAGCTGTATGTGAAGTGGCAGATTTTGTAGGCTCTACCAGCCAAATTATCAAATATGTCCAATCTCTCCCGTTAGAGCAAAAAGTAGCGGTAGGGACTGAGTACAACTTAGTACATCGATTAAGGGAGAAAAATACCTTTGTTCTCTCTTCAACTAAACCGGAATGTCCAACAATGAATGAGACGACATTGGAGGATGTTTATTCCACACTTCAAGCGATCAAAAAGGGAGAGGTCATTAATGAAATTTTGGTAGATGAAGATACTATCCATTGGGCAAAAGTTGCACTAGAACGGATGTTTGAATATCTGGAGGGGTGATGAACTTTTTAGAGTTTGCAAAAGAGGTACTCAAAGAAGATATTGGAAGAGGCGATCTTTTTGAGAGGGTAGCTAAACCAACAAGGTCCACGGCAAAAATCTTAGCTAAGTCTGATGGAGTATTTGCTGGAAGACCGTATGTAGAAGCCATCGGAAAACTGTTAGAGTTAGAATTCAATTGGAAAATTGAAGATGGCAAAAAGTTTAAAAAAGGCGACATTTTAGCAACCCTTCAAGGAGATTCAACCTCTCTTTTAAAAGGGGAGCGAAGCATTCTAAACACCATCCTTCACGCCTCTTCCATAGCCACCAATGCTAATCGATTTGTAGAGATAGCTCAAGGAAAGATCACGATTTTAGATACCCGTAAAACCCGTCCAAAACTTAGAGAGTTTGAAAAGTACGCTACAAGGGTAGGAGGGGTGGTAAACCATAGGATGGGCTTGGATGACTGTTTGATGTTGAAAGATACCCACCTAAAAACCTTAAATCAAACTCTTAAAGAGTTTATACAACAAGCCAGAAAAAAAATCCCCTTTAGTTCCAAAATAGAGGTTGAATGTGAAAGTTTACATATGGCCAAAGAGGCTTTTGAAGCGGGAGCAGATATTGTAATGTGTGATAATATGGAGTTGGAAGAGATAAAAAAGGTGGTAGAAATTAGAAACCGCTCCTACCCCCATATCCTTCTAGAAGCTAGTGGCAACATCACCCTAGAAAATCTAAAAGAGTATATCCAAACCGGCATCGATGCTATTAGTAGTGGTAGTATTATCCACCAAGCAGTTTGGTTAGACATTTCTATGAAAGTGGAGTTATGAACCGCTTACTGGAAGCAAAAAGAGTTGTAATTTTTACTCATATAAACCCCGATGCGGATAGTTTAGGAAGCGCATTAGGGCTTTACCACTTTCTTACTAAAAAGAAAAAGAAAGTTTGGGTTTACTCTCCTAGTTCTTCTCTCCCTTATAATCTTGATTTTCTTCCTGGATTTAATAAGATAAAAACTACTCTCCCTAAAAGTTACGATCTTGCAATTAGCTGCGATTGTGGAAGTTTTGATCGGTTGGGAGTTGAGAAAGTTGACGCTTTCCTAATAAATTTTGACCACCACGCAAGTAACGATAATTTTGGAGATATAAACATTGTAGACCCTCTCTCCTCTTCTACCAGTGAGGTGGTGTATTGGTTTTTAAAAAGGAATAATTTTGAAATCCCTTTAGAAAGCGCCATCTGTTTTTACACTGCTATGGTAGATGACAACGGCTTTTTTAAATATGATCGCGTTAAAGAATCCACCTTTTTGATGGCTAAAGAGCTTTGTGAGATTGGAGTTAACCCAAATGAGATCGCAACTCTTCTTACAATGCGTGAACCGTTATCTAAACTTCGTTTAACCACTTTACTTTTAGAAGGATTAGAGTTAAAGCTAGAGGGAAAAGTAGCCCTTTTGAACTTGACCTTGAAAATGTTAGAAGATACCCAAGCTACTAAAGAGATGGCGCAGGAAGCTTTAGATTTAGCTAGAGCGTTAGCAATAGTAGAGGTGGCTATTCTCTTTAGAGAGGAGAACGCTTACGAGATAAAAGTCTCTTTACGTTCAAAAAATAGAGTTGATGTAGGAAAGATCGCGCTAGAGTTTGGAGGCGGAGGACACAAATTAGCCGCCGGTTTTACCTTCAAGAAAGAAGATAAAGAGCAAGTATTAGCCTTGCTACTAAAAAGAATTCAAAAGGAGTTGGGAGCTTGAGGCGAGATAGTAATAAAGGGTTTTATCTCTTCTTGTTTCTTTTGGGAGTTATAGGGGCGGGGGCTTACTATGTGTACACTTCGGTTCTATTTGAAAGAAATCCCCCGCAGGTAGATATTTCCAATGAAATCTATTGGAATTTAAAACAGCCTTTGGAATTGGCTATTAGCGACGATAGTGGAATTAAGAAGTATAGCATAATTATGAGCGATGGGAAGGATCGCGTCACGATAGAAAAACAGGTTCTAACCAATCCAAAAACAGAAATTGAGCTAAAAATTAATCCCCCCGGTACTTTAAAATTTGAAAAAGGGGAAGCTATCTTAGAGATCGAAGCGGTAGATAAAAGTTTATGGCACTACTTTTTAGGAAATAAAACTAAAAAGTTGGTAAAAATCCATATCGATACCAAACGTCCAAATCTTTACATCGTTAATAACTCTTATGGGATTAGGAAAGGGGGAAGTGCGCTTGTTATCTTTTATTGTGATGATAAAAATTTAGTCGATTTTTATATCGATACCAATTTTGGTAAAAAGTTTAAAGCGCAACCTTTTTACAAAGAGGGATATTATATTGCACTGCTAGCGTGGCCTATTACTCAAGAGAAATTTAGAGCTTTTATCGTCGCCTACGATAAAGCTAACAATAGGGCAAAAACTCCTATCTCTTATTACCTAAAGAATAAAAAGTACAAGACTACTAGAATTGAGCTAGAGGATGACTTTTTAAGTGGAAAAGTTGCGGCGTTGGCAGAAGAGTACCCTGAAACCAAAGGGATGAGTTTACTGGAAAAGTTTAAATTTATAAATGAAACTTTGCGCGAGAGAAATGAGAAACTGATCCACGATCTAACTTCTATTATCCCTCAAGAGAGGATAGAAAGGTTTGAGTTAAAGCCGTTTTATCCTTTAGCCAATGGGGCGGTAGTGGCTACTTTTGGAGATCATCGCTACTACTATTACAAAGGGAAGTTTATAAGTGAATCTTACCATATGGGATTAGATTTAGCTAGCACTAAACACGCCCCAATAAGAGCTAGTAATAAAGGTGATGTAGTTTTTAGTGAATTTAACGGAATTTATGGAAATATGCCTTTAATCTCTCACGGGCTGGGACTTTATACTCTGTATGGACACTGTTCTAGACTTTTTATCAAGAAAGGGGATAAGGTCAAAGAGGGTAAAACTATCGCTCACACTGGCTCTACCGGTTTAGCTTTAGGAGATCATCTTCACTTTGGGGTAGTTGTTCAAGGAATTGAAGTAAGACCGGAAGAGTGGATGGATGGGAACTGGATTAAGCTAAATGTAACCCAAGTTATCGAGGATGCCAAAAAGATAATAGACTCCAAATAAAGGAGCTTTGCCAAAACTGTTAACTTTTTGATAAAAT
Organism: Campylobacterota bacterium; assembly: GCA_013153095.1. Taxonomy (GTDB): domain Bacteria; phylum Campylobacterota; class Campylobacteria; order Campylobacterales; family Nitratiruptoraceae; genus Nitratiruptor. Next base: position 5,836 of record JAADFB010000057.1, read on the forward strand.
GATTTTAAAAGGTAGAGTTAAGGGCTTAAAAAAGGAAGATTATGAGACAACGAACGATAAAAAAGGCGGTAGAGCTAGTTGGAATAGGGTTACATAAAGGCGTGCCGGTTAAGATGCGCCTGGAACCCTTAGAGTCTAATAGTGGAATCCGCTTTTACAGGCGTGATAAAAACCGTTATATTCAACTTTGCCCTCAAAATGTGATCGATACCAAAATGGCAACTGTGATAGGGGAGAAGGATGTTTTAGTTTCTACCATTGAACATCTAATGAGTGCGGTTTATAGTTATGGGATCGACAATTTATTGATAGTGTTGGATAATGATGAGGTTCCTATAATGGATGGAAGTGCAATAGCTTTTTGTATGCTTTTAAATGAAGCCCAAACGCTTGAGCAGGAAGCTCCTAAACGGATTTTAAAGATAAAACGAGAAGTTAAAGTTACTCAGGGTGAGAAGTTTGTAGCGTTAAAACCGTATGAGGGGTTACAGTTTGATTTTACTATCCAGTTCTCCCATCCGGTAATAGGAAAAGAGAAATTCAACTTTGAGTTTACTAAAGAAGGTTTTTTACAAGAGATCGCTAGAGCTAGAACTTTTGGCTTTCTCCACGAGGTACAGTATTTGCGAAGTCAAGGATTGGCTTTAGGAGGAAGCTTAGAGAATGCGATAGTATTGGATGATAAAAAGATTTTAAACCCAGAAGGGTTACGGTATGAAGATGAGTTTGTAAGACATAAGATTTTGGATGCGATTGGCGATCTTTCGTTGTTAGGAATGGCAATAATGGGAAGATATGAAGCGTTTGCAGGAAGTCACCATTTAAACCATCTTTTAACCTTAGAACTTTTAAAATCTAAAGATGCGTTTGAGGTGATAGAAGCTCCTGCTCAATACTCTCAAAGGTTTAACATTGGAGCGATCAAAACAGCCTAAGAAAGTCGATCTAGTTGTGATCGCACTCTCTTCTCCCCTACTGGTTGGAATCTATGAGGAGGGCAAACTGATAGAAGTTTTGAAAGAGGATAAAAAAACTAGCCAAGCCCTTCCTACCCTTTTTTCTACCCTTTTAAAAAAGTATGAGATAGAAAATATCTACTTTGCACGAGGTCCTGGAAGTTTTATGGGAATAAAGTTAAGTTACATCTTTTTAAAGACTCTTCAAATTACTAAGGGGATAAAACTTTTTGGTTGTGAAGCGTTTGAGTTTAACCAAAACGCCCCGATAAAGGCGATAGGTAATCTCTACTTTGTAAAAGAAAATGGTAAAATTGTAACCAAAAAATTAAGCGGAGTAGAGGAGAGAGAGTTCTTTTTGCCTAAAACCTTAGATCAGCTCAACTATACTCAAGAGATAGAACCTATTTACATTCTACCCGCTGTAAAGGGGTAACCTTGTTAATAAGTGTACCTGCTACAAGTGCAAACTTAGGACCTGGATTTGACACTTTAGGAGTTGCTTTAAATTTAAGAAATAGTGTAAAAATAAAACGGAGTCGCTTTTTTAGCGTTTCTATCAAAGGGGAAGGTGCTAGTAATATCAAACTTCGAGGAAATAACCTTTTTATCTCCATATTCAACGAGCATTACCGAAAATTGATAGGAAGAACCGATAAGTTTCGCTTCACTTTTATCAATAAAATCCCTCTTTCTAGAGGACTGGGAAGTAGCTCCGCGGTAATTGTTAGTGCGATAGCAGGAGCTTACGCGGCAGCTGGGGTTAGTATCTCTAAAGAGAGACTTTTAAATCTAGCTTTGCATTATGAACCCCATCCAGATAATATAACCCCTGCCGTTATGGGAGGTTTTAATGTAGCCGTAGTGGAAAAGGGGAGAGTGTACAGTTTAAAAAAGGAGATGCCAACTTACCTAAAAGCTGTAATAGCTATTCCCAATAAACCTATCTCTACCGCTCACTCTAGAACCAAGCTTCCCAAAAGATATACCGCCGGCGATGTGATCTTTAACGTTTCTAGGAGTTCCCTCCTAAGTGCAGCTTTTTTCAGTGAAAAATGGGATTTTTTAAGAATTGCGTCTAAAGATAAGATGCATCAAGAGATTAGGATGCAAGCGATGCCGGAGCTGTTTGAATTGCAAAAAGTAGCCTTAGAAAACGGAGCACTGATGAGTACTCTCTCTGGAAGCGGTTCTACATTCTTCTCAATGACCTACGCAAATAAAGCTCAAGCTTTAGCAAAAGTATTAAAAAACAACTTCAGCTCTTTTTTAATTAAAGTGGTAGATTTTGACAATAAAGGGTTAATTATCGAAGAGTAGAAATTTAGCCTTTTAGTTTTGGTAAAAGCACTTTTTTTGATATAATTAACCCCAATGTCAAAGCCAGTTAGAATGTGCATAAACTGTAAAGAGCGTTTTTATCAAAACAACCTCTACAGACTCCAATGTGTTGAAAAAAAAATCATATTTTTTCAAGGAGTTGGTAGAAGCTTTTATCTGTGTAAAGCTTGCATAAAGGATAAGAAACTTCCAAAAAATCTTGCCCGTATCTGTAAAATCGACCCAACTTCGGCTTTGAAAATGTTAAAGGAGTTA
>JAADFB010000077.1 GCA_013153095.1 Campylobacterota bacterium
CTATCTCCAACATGAATTGAGCCTCCAAAGACGATAACCGTCCAACCTAAAAGGCTCATAAACATATCTTTCATCGCAATCGCGATACCTGCAGAGGCAAACCCCAAAATGGTAACTAAATAATTGACATTTTCTAAATAGCTAAAAAGAAGGATAAAAATTATTAAAAGCGCAAAATTAAAGTTTACAATTTTATTCGCCATATAGGCGCGCTGGTTATCTTGGATATAACGCCTAATAACCCATTTAAAAAGAAAACTTAAAATAAAAAGACCTACGATCAACCCTACAATAGAAGCTGTTCGCTGTCCTTGAATTTTGATCTCTTCCGTAATTTTTAAAACATTCTCTTCTATTTTTCGAGTATAAACGGCTAAAATCTCTTTTGCCGTTTTTAAGGTCTCGCTAAAATCTTGTATCTGTTTCCTAAGCTCTTTAAAACTCTCCTTTTTCCCTTCAAGTTTACTAAGTTGAGTCAAAAGGGCGTACCGCTGATTTAAAAGATTTAACGCCTCCTCTAGATCTAACAGTTTTTGCTTGTAATACTCTTTAGAACTGTTTAGCCGTTTTATGTAGGAAAAAGCTGTAATTATATCAAAAGGGTTTTTTATTGTTGGGGCGGGAGGTATCTCTTGCGGTTTTAAGATTCCCAAAAAAGGAGATTCTTGATACTCTTTTAAAAGTTCGATCTGGTTTTGTAAAGTCTCTTTTTTGGCTTCTAACTCTTTTAAAAGTTTTCGCTGGTGACGTCGTTTAGCTTTCTTGATCTCTTTTTCGATCTCTTTTAACTCTTTGTTAATTTTAAAGTAGGTTTTGTAGTTCTCATACTTTTTTATCCAGATGTTTTTAGCTAATTTCTCTTCGATCTCTTTAAGTTGGGCCTTTATATTTTCTATCCGCTCTCTTAACTCTTGCTCTTTTCTTAACTCTTCTTCAATTTGTTGACGCTTTAGCTCTTCCAACTTCTGTTTAACGATCGCCTCTTCAGAGAGATTAAACTCACTAAAAAGTGGAAGAGAAATAAGAAGTAGAATAAGTACTCTTACTAACATCGCTTAAATTCTTCTAAAACTTCAATAACCTCATCTTTCTTAATATCAGCTGTAATAACAAAATCCCCTATTCCCTTTGGTAACACAAACTTTATTTTACTCTCTTGAGTTTTCTTATCCAAGAAAAACTGCTCGTAAAATTTTACAGGGTCTTTTACCTCATAACAGGTAGGTAATCCATACTCTTTTAGAAGTTTTAAAACTCTATTGGCTTCTTGCGGTGTTAAAAGTCCTTTTTTTTGCGCTAATCTATTTGCCATCACCATCCCAATAGCTACCGCCTCTCCGTGAAGAAACTTTTTATACTCCGTTTCATTCTCTATCACATGTGCAAAGGTGTGTCCGTAATTTAAACTGGCTCTTAACCCTTTCTCTTTTTCATCTTGGGCTACAACTTTAGCTTTTAATTCTACTGAGCGTTTTATGGCATATTTGATCTTTTCTGTATCATCTAAGCGGTGTGTCTCTAACCACTCAAAAAACTCCCTATCAAACATTACCGCCATCTTAATAATCTCGGCTATACCGGCTAAAAATTCCCGTTTAGGAAGAGTTGAAAGAAAAAAGGGATCGATATAGACCGCTTTAGGTTGCCAAAAAGCTCCCACTAAGTTTTTTCCAAAGCGGTTATTTATTCCTGTTTTTCCCCCTACACTTGCATCCACTTGGCTTAAAAGAGTTGTAGGAATTTGAATAAACTCAATCCCTCGCTGATAGATAGAAGCAGTAAAGCCGGTTATATCTCCAATTACCCCACCTCCAAACGCAACTAGTACCGATTTTCTATCTAGCCGATGTTCAAACATTCTATCTAATAAAAATTCAACATACTTTAAGGTTTTATACTCCTCTCCATCGGGTAAGGTTGCAATGTATAGCTCTTTAGCTTGGAGTTTTGGAAGGAGGTAGTTTAGATGTAAACCCGCAACTTTGGGATTTGTTACAATTAAAGCTTTGGTTGGGATGTTGATCTGTTTTATCGAATCGATAAGAATATCGTAACTTTTATCTTCAGTTTTCTTTAAATTGATATGAATTTTCATCCTCTCCCCAACTTTTTTATACATTATAAAAAAAGTTTCTTTATAAGTTTCTCAAACCTATCTAGAAAGTGTAAAATTTTACCTAAAATAGGGAATTTTGTGATATAATACGAGCCAAATCTAAAGTGAAAGGGGGTGATGTCAGTATGCCTGGCATCCTAGTTAGACCAGACCAGTCGTTTGAGGAAGCTTACCGTCTTTTTAAAAAACAGGTAGATAGAAATCTAATAGTAACAGAAGCTAGAGCTAGAAGATTTTATGAAAAACCTACCGAAAGACGGAAAAAAGAGAAGATTGCGGCTCGTAAGAAAATGCTCAAACGGCTTTATATGCTTCGAAGATATGAGTCGCGACTTTAAGCTTCGGTTCCTCGCCGAAGCTTAATTTTTCCAAAAACTTCCAGATTAAAAGTTTAGCAAAAATTTTTCTTCCAACAGTTTCTAAAAAATAAAAAAAATTCAATCTATCTTACCTTTCGATAATAAAGTCTAACTCCGCTTCGTTGAGGTCCTACTATCACCTCTCCTTCTAAATAGTCGTTGATCTCATATCGAATGATTAGGGTAGAAATCTCGTCGTTTTTATAGATCACCATAATTTTATCAGTAATCTTTTTTCCAACCTCAAAACCGATCCTATCTCCAGAAGCGGTTAAAGTTAAAGTATCCAACTTTATACCAAACGTTTTTAAAAGGTCTTTTACAAATAGATTTGAAAGTAAAGAGGTAAATCTACTCCCACCAGCCGCGGAGATAAGAAGTTTAGAACTAGAACCAAATACTAGCAGGGATAGGATTTCATTGGGTTTTAGATACGGCTCACTATCAAAATTTAAGATCGGATTTTTCATATCTCCGGTTATGTCGATAAAGATGATATAGCTTCGTTTTCTAGTTTTTAGATGAAGCTCAAGTAAAGGATCACTCAAAGGGCCATAAAAACTAATAGTTGAAGGTAGAAACTCAAAATATCCATCTCCTACCTCATATCTTCCCTTTACTATCTTTACCATTCCTAACAACTGTAACTCTTTTTGATACTCTTTGTAAAGAAGTAGATCGGGTTGGAAGAGAATAAAAAGATTGGGAATTTTGTATTGGATCGGTTTTTTAGAGGTTAAAGCTACATTGATAGAAACGTTTTCCTTAAAAAATTGGTTTTCTTCTTGAGGTTTTTCATCTACCACAATAATATCTTTATCCTTTACGACTCGGCTCCTTTTTGGTTCATAGGTGATGACCCCGTCCAAAATCTCAACTTTCCCTTCCACATCTATCTTTTTCTTTTTAACAGTTACTTTAAGATTGGTTGCTAGAGTTATATCTCCTTCGATTGAAGAGTAGCGGTAACTGGGAGTTGTAATAGAAAATCTTCCAACCTCTTTAGGAATAAAATAACTCCCTTTAATTTTTATTCTATCCTCTATCCAGAAACTATCTACCACTATACTATTTTTCTTAAAATAGATTCTAGAGGGTTTGGTGGCATAAAATCCATGTCCTTTAAATAAAAGGGCGTAGTAATCGATCACTACCTTGTTTAAATCTCCGTGTAGATCGGCTTTAAAAAACTCTAAAGCTTTGTGCTTTTTTTTAGGAATCTCTAGATGGAGTTTATATTTTTTTGTGATGGGGTCTACTCTAGCTTGTAAAAACAGCTTTCTATCCATCTCTATAACCCCGATGGGATAGAGTTTATTTATCTCTTTAGAAAACTTTTTTATCGATTTTATATCGACATTCACTTTTAGGTATCTAGGATATTTTCTAGCTTGGATAGAACCGTTTTTAAAGAAGAGTTTAGCGTTTAACTTTTTATCTATCTCTCCTTTTAAGACTTGGGAGGTAAACTTAACTTTTAAAGGTTCTAAAGTAACATCTAATTGCACGGGGTTTAATTTAGGAAGGTTAAACTTTTTGTATTTTTTTAAAAACTCTATGTGGGCTAAGATATGATCTGATTTATATTGGGTATTAGCGTGAAAATAGTTAGAGATAAGGGTAGTGTTGATCTTTTTAGGAGTGCCTTTAGCTTTTACCAATAGCGTTAAATCCGGAGGAATAGAGTTTGCAAACTCCTTTTTTAAAAGTTTGTGAAGGCGTTTTAGATTTAAAGTGGCATTGAAGTAGTTGGAAGGGATAAGATAGTTTCCTTTTAACTCTAAATAGCGGTTGGAAGCGGTAACAAAAACCTTTTTTAAATCCCCTTTTACCTTGGCATTTAACTTTTTATAGGTTGTGTATTTAAAAGGGATAGGTTGAGGTTTTAAGTCCAAAAGTAGATTTGCCTCATAGGAGAAATTGTTATTATATTTAAACTTTCCTTTTACCATTGCATCAGCGTAAGGAGTAGAAATACTACTTTCTGCATTACCATTTACTACTTTAAAATCATATTTTCCTTCGATAAAAGTGGAGGTAAACTTAAACTGCTCATAGGAAGCCTCTGGAACAAAGAGGGCAAAGCTTAATTTCTTATTAAAAAAGTGGAGATTTACTTTTGCTCTAGGTAGGGTAAGTTGAGGAGGTAGCAGTTTTTTTGGAAAAAGGTCTCCCTTTAGGTAAAGATGTTCTTTTTCATAAAACCCTCTAAGCCTAGCGTTTCCAAGGGGAGAGCGAAGCGACAAATAGATCTTTTTTACATAATCTAATGTTGCATCTTTTAAGGTTAAATAGAGCTTATGTACTCCATCTTTTTTATAAACTCCCCTAACTCTAGCCTCTTTTATAAAAATTTTTAAGGGTAGTTTGGTAGATTTAGAGGCTTTTTTTTTACTATTTAACATATCGCTTAGACGCTCGATATTGTTGATATTGAGCTTGTTAATTTTGATCTTTTTAATGTAAATCTCCCCTCTTAACAACGCTGAAGGCTCATAGTCGATATAAACAACTTTAGCTAAAGGCAAACCTTTATAACTTGGGGTTCTAATTACAACCTTATCTATATCCAAAAATTCAACTTTAGCCTCAATCTCCTCCTGTTTAAGGAGAGAGTGTAGATAGTGTTTTAAAAAACCGCTGTGAAGTTCGGCTAAAATTACAAAGGTTGCAACCCACAAGATAAATCGAAAAAAGCTTATCAAAATGAAGCTCCTATAAAAAGTGATAGGTTGTTGTGTGAAGGAGTTCTTGGATCAACCCCAAAATAAGCTTTTATAGTCCCAATAGGAGAAGGGTATAACACTCCAATCCCCACCCCATCTACATAATTGTGAAGTGCAAACCGCTGGTTAGTTACAGTAGTGTGATCCCAAAAAACGGCGGTGTACAACCCTGAAGTTAAGGGGTAACGTAGTTCTACCGTAGTCTCCAACAAGCTTTTACCTCCTCTTTGACAATCACTATCTAATGCATAGATGGTATGGTATCCATACGCTCTATTGCTATTGACCCCACCAGCCACAAAATATTTTGAAGGTGGAAGGTCTCCTCCACTTTGAAGTTCTCCAATCCTCCCTCTAGTAAAAAGGATCATCTCTTTAAGAGGGAAGAAAAAACCTCCTTCGGTTATAAACTTTCCATACTTACTCCTTCCAACCAAGGTTATCTCCCCTTCTGCACGCAGGTAAAACCCGCTTCTAGGAAAAATTTTTGAATCCCGTTGATCAAAAAATATAGTAGCAAAAGGGTAAAAAAGTTTATAGGCATCATTGCTAATACAATCGATCGCATCAAAAATATCGTACCTTTCTACCGCTCCTCCAAACGCATAGGAAAAGATGTACCCCCCTTTTAAAAAACTCATTTTTAAAGAGTAGAGTCTTTGAGAAAAAGTTTTGAACTTCTCATACTCATACAAAAGTGAACCTGAAAGGTCGTAGTAGGTGTTAAAAATAGGAATAGAAGGGTAAAAGTCGTTAAAACCTATCTTTTGTTTTTGATTGGAATAAAACAGGGAGATTTGGGGTTGATGGAGATGGTAGTTTAGATGTTTATATTCTAAACTAAGTAATCCTCCTCTATCGGTATCGTAACCAATTCCCGCCTTGTATACATTGCGTTTACGCCGCTCTTTAAGATAAAGTTCTAAAAAAACTTGATTGTCGATCTTTTTGGAATAATCAAACCTTACACTTCTAAAATATTGTAAAGAATAGAGTCGTTTATAACTCTCATCGATCCTTTTTAAATCTAAAAAATCTCCTGGCTTGATATAGATGTGGGATAGAATCACTCTTCTTGGAACAGTTTTTAACCCTTTTACAATGATTTTTTTAATTTTACACTTATCCCCTTTGTCTAGATAGATCGAAACAAAAGCTACTTTTTGCTTTTTATAAACAAACACCTTTGGAGAAAACTCATAACTGCAATAACTTTCTTCTAGAAGTTTTTGTTTTACCTTCTCTTTAAACTCTATAAATTTGGGGATAATAAACCGTTCTCCCTCTTTAAAAGGGAGAAGCTCTTGAATGGGGAAGTTGGAAGCGTAGGAGATATGTTTTATTAAAATAGGATCATTCTCGTGGATGATAAAGATAGCTTTTTTATTTTTTTCATCAATTTTTACATCTATTTTTGCAAACCAAAACCCTTGCTCTTTATAAAACGATTCCAACTCCTCCTTAAATGCGGGTAAAAATTTCTTTTCCACCTCAACCCGTAACGGTTTACCTAAGAGTTTTTTCCATAGTGGTTTTTCAAACCCCAATTCTTCTAATAATCTCTCGTTGGAGAAAGTTTTGTTACCTTGAAATTGGATTAGATATTTGGAATAAAGAGTTACTACCACTATTACAAGCAAAAATAAATATCTCATTTTGGTATTATATAACAATGGAAAAAATTGTTCATTTTCTCTCTTCCAACTTTCTCCTTTCGTTAAGTTTAATTATCGAAGGAGAGGTATATGCGATAAACTGTTTTTACATTTTTGATCAAACAGAGTTCTCTTTAATTTTTACTACCTCTAAAAACACATTTCATTACCCTTACTTTTTGAATTCACCAAACGTAGCTGGAACAATAGCTTGCTGTAAAAAGGATATTTCTACTCTTCAAGGGGTTCAATTTAAAGGAAAGATAGAAAAAGCAAACTTTTCGCAAAAGAGAGAGTATCTACAAAACTACCCTATAGCATTGGCTTTAAAGCCAACTTTTTGGAAGGTAAAATTAAAATGGGTAAAGATGACAGATAACAGTTTAGGGTTTGGGAAAAAACTTATTTGGACGCGACCAAACGGTCTATAACAAACTGCTCTATTTTTTGTCTAGGAATCTCTTTATCTAATGCCTCTTTATAAATTTGAGCAACCTCTAAGTTGTACTTTTCATACGGAAAATGGGGAAGATAGTTTTTCCAAGCGTTTTTTATCAGCTTTTTTGCCATTCTCTCCTTTACTTTCTCTTCAAAAATCTTATAAGTTCCAAAAAAAAGGAGTGTAAAAAAGATAGCTAACACTATAGAAAGATGGCAGTCAAGTTTTACTAAAAAGGAGTGAAAAAGGAGTGCTAGAGGCAAAATTATTAAATTCCAGATCACAAAATAGATAGCATACAACTTTAATCTACAAAACTTTAATCCAGGAATCATCTTTATATCCAAATTATCAATTACTACTTTATTAGCTTCTAACATCTCTCTAAACCGCATCGGATATTTAGGAGTTTCAAAGGTAAAATCGATAACCTTATCTAACACTCTTTCAAACAGTTTTCCCAAAACCTTCTATCCTCCTCTCCTGCTCGTTCTCCAATCTTGTAGATAGCATCAAACTCTTTTCTCTCAAGTATACCAAATTTTCCCAATTCCTCCAGCTGAACTAGATGGTTAGCTAAGCCTAAAGAGGGTTTTATAGTGCTATTAAAGAGAGTGTATAACGCCTTTTTGGTTAAACCTTTAAAGGTGGGTTTAAAGTAGGCGTTTAGAGGGTTTACATTGATAG
>JAADFB010000018.1 GCA_013153095.1 Campylobacterota bacterium
TGTTTATCTGGTTAGAAGCCATTGGTATAGTAGTAAATATCTCTTATTATAATTATTTCGTACCAACTAGTTCATAAATTTATCTCCGGCTAAAAGCCATCATACTATCGAAATTCCCTCTTTTTAGAGGGTTATTAAAATGTTTTTTCTTTATATGTTTACCCTTCCATTCTTCTTTCAACATTTGGAAATGTTTCTCCTTTTTTACTCCTAAAAAGAATCAGTTTTTCTTATATCTCTTATAACCTTTTTGTGACCAAACTTAAGTATGCTTTAAAAATTTCTTCACTATAATGAATTTCGTACTAATTTTTGGGCAAGGAGTAAATAGGATGAAGAGAGCCACCACCTTCTCTGTAGTTGCGCTTTTGGCTAGTGTAAGTTTTGCTAGTGGAAGTGGTGTAGGTGAAGATTTAAGAGCGGAAATAGAGGAGCTAAAAAAGGAGATTGCAGAGCTAAAAAAAGCTCAATCAAAAATCAACCTTAAAGCTTTAAAAAGACAAATTAGAGAGGTAAAAGCTCACGATGCTAACGATAATATCAAATGGAGCGTAGACTTCAGAACTGCTTACGATACTATCGGTTATGAGTACGCTAACGGTAGAAGTGATTGGAACGGGATTTTTACTAATCGATTATGGTTAGGAATGGCGTTTGCCCCTGTAAACAATTTGGTTTTTAAAGGGTTGCTCAGCTATTACAAAGCGTACGGTCAACTTCCAGCTCCCAAAATGGGATATAACTTTTTTGATTGGATCGTAAATGAAACTCCAAATCCCAACGGTGAACTTAGAGTTAAAGAAGCGTATTGGCTCTACCTAGGAGAGAAGTTTTTAGGTGCCGATATTCCTTGGACTGCAAGTATTGGACGAAGACCCGCAACAGATGGACTTTTGGTAAATTATAGAGAGGATCAAGACCCCAAATCCCCCATCGGACATATCATAAATACAGAGTTTGATGGTGCTAGTTTTAAATTCAATCTAGAAAATCTAACTAACATCTCCGGGATGTACTTTAAACTTTGCATGGGACGAGGGTTAACTAACGCTAATGTAAGATATAGCGGTTTAAGTGTAAATCCTGATGGAACGGTTACCATCAACAATATGAGTGGAGCAGACTATACAAAAGTTGATAACTGGAGCAATACCGACCTGTTAGGGTTCATCTTTGTTCCCTATGACGATGGACAATACTCTTTGCATACCACCGGATTTAAAGCGTGGAAACTTCCGGGAGTTGTTATCAAATCGCAAGATGCTAATGGAAATTTAATAGGAGAACTTGAGCAATTGGGCGATCTCTATGGGGCAGCGGTAAGCTTTTTAGCAGAGGGAATTGGAGATGGAATTAACGACTTTCTAGATGATACCAATGCGTTTATAAGTTTTGCATGGAGTAAAACCGTCCCTAAGGGTGATAATCAGATGTTGGGAATGACAATGATGACCGCTCAAGGTCCAATGGTAATAGGAGCTAGACCGGGAGAAAATAAAAGCGGAACTTCCGTATATGCAGGAGTTAATTGGCCGTGTAAACTTATCTCCGATGCTAGAGTTGGGGTTGAATACAATCACGGTAGCAAATATTGGAGAAGTTTTACCTATGGAGAAGATACTTTAGCAGGAAGCAAACTAGCTACTAGAGGTGATGCGTATGAGGTGTGGTTGAATAAGGATTTAATTGGGAAAAAACTTTCCGCTCAAGTTAGATACACCTATATGGATTACGATTATACCGGTAGTAACGCGTTTTTTGGAAATGGAGGTGCGCCAATCGATACCGACTCTCAGCTAGCTAAGATGATGGGTGCTGTGGATAAAGCTCAAGATTTAAGGGTGTATTTGCGATACCGCTATTAAGCCGCTTTCGGCTCGCGGTATCTTGAAAGAAGGAAAGCCCAATGCTTGGTATTGGGATTGCTTTGAAGGGCGAGTTTTAAAGTCATAGTTAACGGAACCGCAAAGAAAGTTCCTACAATTCCAAACAACCATCCCCAAAAAACTAACGAGAAAAATACTACCGCCGCAGAAATATCTAACCCATCTCCCATAACCTTAGGCTCTATCACATTGGAAACGCTGATATTAACAACCAAGTACCCAAGTCCTACCCAAATAGCAGTTTTAGGATCATAGTTTAAGAGAGCCATCAATACCCCCGGAACAGCCGCTACAATAGACCCAATTACCGGAATATAGTTTAAAAGAAAAGAAAGCACTCCAAACAAAAACGCGTAAGGAATATCAAACAGGTAAAGCATAGTTCCAATTAAAACACCTGTTAGGAGACTGGTTAAAGTTTTTATGAGGAAGTAGGTTTGAACATTGTCAAAGAAATCTTCAAACTTATGGGGTTCTTTAACCATTGCAGAAAGCTTTTTTCTAAAATCTTTTGATTCAAAGAGCAAGAAACTAACCCCAATAACCACAATAATAAACCCTTTTAACATCTCCCCAAAATTGGATAGAAAAATTTTTAATATTCCCATCATATCGATATTTCTAAGGGCGGAGGTATCGATATTGTGACTCATTAAAGAGTGGTTTAGTTTTGCAAAAAGGTCTCTAAGTTTTTCTTGATAGAAAGGTAAAGAGGAATAGAACTCTTGCATTGAGGTTTGCACAATCATTATAACCCCAACCATCAACGCAATAAACCCAGCCAATGTTATAAGGTAAGAGAGAGCTGGCGGTAATCCTTTTTGCTCAAAAAAGCGAAAGATAGGTACAATCAAGATAGTAAAGAAAAGGGATAAGATTAGGTGAATCAATACCGGTGAAAGGTATTTTAAAGCTATGATTGACACTAGAATAGATGCGAAAATGTAAGGATTCATCTTTTTACTCCAAATATTAAAATATCTCCATATCTAAAAAGCCACATTCCAAGAAGTACAAGCCATAAGGTTGCACTTATCTCAAAAGTTGGGGTGATTTTTCCAGCGGAAGCTGCTAAGCTAAAAAGCACTCTTCCAATTACTACAATCTGAGTAAAGTAAAAAAGGATCACCCCTTTCTTGTCGACTTTTAGGATATTCCTACTATGTCCTAAAATTACTCGGGTTCCAAACCCTATTAAAATTGTAGTAAGAAATCCTAGCACAAGAAGGTGAAGAGGTAAAGAGAAACTGTACCACCCTTTAAACTCCTCAAAAAACTCTATTATCGCTCCTAAAAAAAGTCCCGCTACTAACCAGTAGATAGCTAGGTGTAAAATCCATAATAACGGCTCCTCTTTTTTAAAAGGTAATTTTATCTTCTTTAGCTCATATCCTATTAAAATCGCTCCAACCAAATCAAATAGGAAAAGCGCTTTAGGATAGAGGGTAAAAAGGAACGACCTAAACAAAAAGAGGGTAAAAATTAAAAAGTGCAAGCGCTCATTTTTCTTCCAATCCATAACGTAGGAGAAGAAAGGCACCATCCTAAAGGCCACTACAAACGCCAAGAAAACCAAATAAAGGTAGATACCAAAGTTCACTCCTAAATGGTAAAAAATCTCTACATTGCAATTACACGGCAAAAGGTAAAGCAAAAAGAGAAGTAAGCTTAAAAAACCAACCCCTAAAGCTACAATAATCCAGTATTGATCTTTTTTTGGCAAGGTTGTTTGAAGATAGATGTTATAAAAGATTTTTAAAGTTAAAGTGAAACTAACCATTAGCAGTAAGATCGAAAGGTGTAACGCCTCCTCAAACCAAATTCCTATCAAAAAAAGTAGTGTTGCTAAAAGATTGAAGGTAAAGGCCAACAGGTAAAACTTCGCAGGAATTGGTGGGGTTTGACTAAAGCGGGGGAAGGTAGTGTATAAAAAACCAAAGAAAAAGTTTGTAAAAACCAAAAAGATCATACTAAAACTGTGCAAAAATTTAGCATTGATAGGAAAGAAGCCTTTATAGGAGAAAATAAATAAAAACATAAACAGTAAACCGTTTATGATCCCTAAGGTAAAAAAAGGTTGATGTGGTTGAGATAGAAAATATCTATTCATTTTTTATACCATTTTTTAGAGTTTAGAACTAGTTGAAAAGGGCGATTCTAAGCGCTTTTAGCTTTTTACCCTCTAAATAATTTTATCAAAATTGAATCGGTTTTTAAACCTTTTTTGCTTTTCTAATCTTTAATTGTGGTAAAATATCGCAAGAATGGGCGTGAAAATCTAACCTTAAGGATATGGATGCAAAAGATTAGAAACATCGCAGTTATCGCTCATGTTGACCACGGAAAAACCACTTTAGTGGATGAGTTGCTCAAACAATCGGGAACTATAGAAGCTCATAAGGAGTTAAAGGAGAGAGCTTTAGATAGCAACGATTTGGAGCGGGAGCGAGGAATAACGATCCTTTCTAAAAACACCGCCATCAGATACAACGATTATAAAATCAACATCATCGATACGCCCGGACACGCCGATTTTGGTGGAGAAGTGGAACGGGTTTTAAAGATGGTAGATGGGGTCTTGCTAGTAGTTGATGCCCAAGAAGGGGTTATGCCTCAGACCAAATTTGTGGTTAAAAAAGCTATCTCTTTAGGGTTAAAACCTATCGTGGTAATCAACAAAATCGATAAGGTAGGTGCCGATCCAGAAAGGGTAGTAGATGAGATTTTTGACCTTTTTGTAGCCCTTAATGCAAATGAAGATCAGCTAGATTTCCCAATACTTTACACCTCAGCAAGGGAAGGGTACGCAAAGTGGAATTTAGAAGATCCTCCAAAAGATATAACCCCTATCTTTGAGGCGATCATTAAACATATCCCCCCTCCAAGCGGAGATAGTAAAAATCCGCTTCAACTTCAAATTTTTACTTTAGATTACGATAACTATGTTGGAAGAATCGGCATAGCCAGAATCTTTAACGGAAAGATAAAAAAAGGTGATGAGCTTTTATTAATAAAAGCCAATGGGGAGGAGCAAAAGGGGAGAGTTAGAAAGCTTATAGGATTTTTGGGATTAAACCGTTACGATATAGAAGAAGCGGAAGCGGGAGACATTGTAGCGCTAGCTGGATTTGAGGCGATAGATGTGGGGGATAGTGTTGTTGATCCTTCCCATCCTCAACCTTTAGATCCGTTACATATCGAAGAACCCACCTTAAGCGTTTTTTTTAGCGTTAACGATTCCCCTTTAGCCGGGTTAGAGGGAAAATATGTAACAGCCAATAAACTTAAAGAGCGACTCTTTAAAGAGATAGAAACAAATATCGCCATGAAAGTGGAGGAGATTGGGGAGGGAAAATTTAAAGTAAGTGGGCGGGGAGAGTTGCAAATTACAATTTTGGCTGAAAATATGAGGCGAGAAGGGTATGAGTTCAACATCTCTAGACCTGAAGTTATCATTAAAGAGGAGAATGGAGTTAAATTAGAGCCGTTTGAGTATTTAGTTATCGATGTCCCAGAGGAGTTTAGCGGAACGGTTATCGATAAATTAGGGAGAAGAAAAGCGGTGATGAGTTCTATGACCTCTCTTGAAGAGGGGCATACTAGGATAGAGTTTGAGATTCCCGCAAGAGGGTTGATAGGGTTTAGGAGTGAGTTTTTAACCGATACCAAAGGTGAGGGGGTTATGAACCACTCTTTTTTAGATTTTCGCCCCTTTGTGGGAGAGGTGGAACATAGGAAAAACGGAGCTTTAATATCAATGGAGAAAGGAAAAGCGTTAGCTTACGCGCTTTTTAATCTCCAAGAAAGAGGGGTGCTTTTTATCTCTCCGGGTGAAGAGGTGTATGTAGGTATGATTATTGGGGAACACTCCCGCCCAAACGATCTGGAGGTCAATCCGATCAAAGGAAAAAAGCTCACTAATATTAGAGCTAGCGGAAGCGACGATGCTATCCAGCTAACCCCTCCTAGAAGGATGAATCTAGAAAGAGCGTTAGAGTGGATAGAGGAGGATGAGCTGGTTGAGGTAACCCCAAAATCGATTAGACTAAGAAAACGGTATCTTGATCCAAATGAGAGAAAACGAGCAAAAAAACAAGGAGGTAAACTATGAACAAAATGGAAGAGATCAGACGGCTAGTCGATGAGGCTAAGAATATGGTGGAAGAGTTTCAACGAGATTTAAACGAGGCGATTGAAGAGTATAATCAGTCTGTTAGAGAGTTTGATGTGTTGAAAGAATCGATCTCCTTCTCTACTATGAGAGAGATTGATGAGGCGTTGAATGGGGTTAGTAACCTTCCAAATATTGTAGCTAGACCGTTAGTAAAAAGTGATAATACCGAATCTTTACTTCAGCAAATCGATCCGGTAGAACCGTATGAGTTGGAAGAGCCAAACGCTGGAACTTTTGCGGCTAAGTTTTGGGGATTTCTTACAGCTCTTTTAACCTTTTTGGGGTTTGGAGTTGGAGGAGCGTATATTAAAGGATTGGAGATCGATCCTAGTAAGATCGATATGAACTGGTTTAACAAAGCATACAGTTTTTATAGTGAACTAATTACGGGAACACCTAACGATTCCGCTCCTGCGTTTGGACTTGTGTTAACTGGTGGTATCTCCTTACTTTTAGGCTATCTAGTTTACTGGTTAATTACCAATCGAGCGGCTACTCAAAACCTACAACAAGCACAAGCGATCTATGAAGCGGCAAAAGAGTATATCCAACAAAAACAAAGTCTTCTAGAAAGGGTGTTAACTTTTAAACAGTTTTTTAATAAAGCGATCCAAACTGTTAGAAAAATTAGGGTTTTTGGAGATGAGTTTCAAGCTAGAGCAAAAAGGATTAGATTTTTTGAAGGTAACGACTTTTCTAAAATGGTACCCACTTCTCAACAAGATATAAAAGACCTTCTTCAAATTAAAAACGATCTAGAGGTCGCTATGGAAGTTAAACCGTATGAAAAAGATGGAAAAGTAGCTCCAGAGGTTGCAA
The DNA here is from genome assembly GCA_013153095.1 of Campylobacterota bacterium. Lineage (GTDB taxonomy): Bacteria > Campylobacterota > Campylobacteria > Campylobacterales > Nitratiruptoraceae > Nitratiruptor. Next base: position 6,880 of record JAADFB010000018.1, read on the forward strand.
GATTGTTTGATGAGGTGTCTGGAGATGTAGAAAAAGTTAAAAAGAGAGTGTATGGAAAATAGTTTCTTAGAAGCGTTGCACTTTAGACACGCCTGTAAACTATTTGACAAAGATAAAAAGATTCCTCCTGCGGAATTTGAGTATCTTTTAGAAGCTGGAAGGCTCTCCCCAAGCTCTTTTGGGATGGAGCCTTGGCGGCTTTGGATAACTACTAACGAAGAGAGAAAAAGGGAGTTAAAACCGCTTTGCTGGAACCAAAATCAGATAGATAGTTGTAGCCATCTGGTAATTTTGCTCTCAGATAATAAAGCGGTACAAGATGAAGAATATATCGCTAAAATGTTTCAACGGCGAGGATTAGACCTTCAAGCTACAAAAAACTATATCCAACGCTACAAGCAGTTTTTAAAAACGCAACATATCCCCAGCTGGACACAAAAGCAGTGTTATATCTTTGCTACCAATATGATGGACGCTGCGGCGATGAAAAGGATAGATAGCTGTCCAATTGAGGGGTTTGAGAAAGAGAAGGTAGAAAGTTATCTAAAGCTTCCAGAAGGTTTGGAGGTGGCTTTGATTTTAACGTTTGGGTATAGAGTTAAACCTCAACCTCCCAAAAAGAGATTGCCGTTAGAAAAGATAGTTTTACACTTTGAATAAGCGAGGAGAACCCCGCTTAACTCTCCTCCTTTGCAATCGTAGTTACCGCAAAGAAGTATCCAAAAATTATCGTCAGAATCGCTAAAACTAACATAATTACACTCTTTTTAATCGTGAAGAAAAATAGAACCCCTAACGCTATAAGAGCTAAAACTAACATCCCATACCTCATCTACTTCTCCTTTTCTAGTAGAACCTCATTAGTTTGAATGGTTGCGGGTTTGTAGATATTGATTAAACCTTTAATTCCAATACTCATAACGATGTTATAAAGAAAGAGAGCAAAAGCTACCAATAACATCGCCCCACAAATCCCAGCTAAAATCATATAGGTGTTATACTCTCCATTCACATAGATAGCTCGCCGTAACATTCCATCCATTCCA
>JAADFB010000041.1 GCA_013153095.1 Campylobacterota bacterium
GTCCCATTGTAACTTTTACAGCGTCAGCTAATTTTTTAACCCCTTCAAAAAGCTCTCCGCGAGCTATATCGCTAAAGTGAATCTCTTTCGCCGCCATACTCTTCCCTCCTTATTTTAAAATTCCTAAAATATCATCTGTTTGCAAAATTAGGTACTCTTTTCCTTCTAAAGTTATATCAGTACCGCTATATTTTGCAAAAACTACTCGATCTCCTACCTTGATATGTCCCTCTTCCTCAACCTCAGGACCAATTGCGATCACATTTCCTTCCAACGGCTTCTCTTTAGCGTTATCTGGAATAATAATTCCTGAAGGAGTTTGTTCAGGCTCATCCACTCGCTCTACTAGAACCCTATTTCCTAATGGCTGGAAATTCATCTAAACCTCCTTGAGTCGTGTTTTTTGATGGCAAAATTTTATACTATCAAACCTTAAATCGAACTTAAATTCAAGACTGAATATCATAGAATATTAGTCTAAACCACTTAAGAAATTTACTCATTTAGTCATTAAATATTTTTTGCTACCCTATAATTTTTTGTTGAAAATCTCCTTAAAAAATTTTTCGATCCCCACGATAACGGTTTTTTTGTTATACTAAATCTTTATTGCATCAAAAGGAGTTAAATGAAAAAGCTACTCTTTAGTTTCTTTATCCTCTTTTTAATCCTTTTTGGGGTTATTCTAAGCACAGTTTTTACTCAAACTGGGAATAAGATGGTTCAACCTTTTTTGCAAACGGCATTAGAGAAAGGGTTGAATATGGATGTAGAGCTGGATAGGTTCTCCCTTTTTCCGGTAGATATAAAGATGAAGGTTGGAAAGGACTCAAATATAACTTTAAAAGGAAAGATGGATTTAATCCATCAAACTTTTAATATAGATTACGATCTAAAAATAAAAGATTTAGAAGAGTTTGAACCTTTAATCCAGCAAAAGTTAAAAGGTCCTCTTTTTACTCAAGGGAATCTAAAAGGAAAGATAGATCTTTTTCAAGTTAAAGGAAAAAGTGATCTAGCTCAAAGTGATACAAAATATTTTGTGGTAGTAAAAGACTTTAATGTAAGTAAAGTGGTAGCCTATATAAAAAATGCCCACTTAGATAAACTTCTTTATATGGTAGATAAACCTCCTTTCCTCTCTGGAAAAATGGATTTAAATGCAAAGTTAACAAGTTTAGACCCTTCCAACCTACAAGGGGATATAAAAGCTTTACTTCATAAAACTGTAATAGATAAAGAGTTGATGAAAAAAGAGTTTGGAGTAACCATCCCAAAAACTTCTCTTGCAGGGGGAGCTGTTGCTAAGCTTGAAGGCAACACTGTCAAAGTAGATACTAAGATCGACTCCAATCTTTTAAAAATTTTAGTGGAAGGAACTATCCGTCCTAGTAATTTAGGGATAGATCTAAAATATGACGCCAATATCAAAGAATTAGCCCTTCTAAAACCTATCACCAACACCAACCTACGTGGAGCTTTTAGCACTCAAGGAACGGTTAAAGGTGATAAAGAGAAGATGAGTATAAAAGGAACTAGTAATATAGCCGACTCTAAAGGGGATTATTACGTTGAGCTAAAAGAGTTTTCTCCTAAACGGGTAGATCTGGATTTAAAAAATGCCAAAATAGATAAACTGCTCTATATGGTAGGAAAACCAAAATTTATAGTAGGTAAGATAGATGTGGATGCAAAATTGACCAATCTTGACCCCAACAATTTGGAAGGAACCTTTAAAACTGTCATCCATCCTAGTTACATTAATAGAAGATTGATGAAAAAGGAGTTTAAACTCAACCTTCCCAAAACAACTTTAAAAGGGGGAGCTGATATAAAGCTTGCTGGGACAGATGTTACGATAGATAGTAAGATAGATTCCAATCTTTTAAAAATCTTTCTAAAAGGTGATTTAGATACTAAGAAATTGGGAGTAAATTTAAAATATGATGCAAATATTAAAGAGCTAGCACTACTTCAACCGTTAATTAACGTTCCAATTCAAGGGGCATTTAGTACTAAGGGGATTGTTAAAGGAGATAAAAAAAGGATGGTTATAGGAGGGGTAAGTAATATCGCTAGCTCTAAAGGTAAGTATTATGTAGAGTTAAAGGAGCTTAATCCTAGAAAAGTTAACCTGGACCTCAAAAATGCAAAGATAGAAAAACTCCTAGCAATGGTAGGAAAACCGCAATTTTTATTTGGAAAGATAGATATAGACGCTAAACTAACAAATCTCGATCCCAACAACTTAAAAGGAACTTTTAAAACAGTTATCCATCCTAGCTATGTTAATAGAAAACTTATGAAAAGAGAATTTAATATCGATCTTCCTAAAACTACCCTTCAAGGGGAAGCGTTTGCAAAGCTAAGTGGGCAAGATATTGGAGTAGATGTTAATTTAGATTCCAACCTTTTAAATGCGATCCTAAAAGGGGATATAAATACTAAACAGCTAGCTACCAACCTTTCTTACAAGTTTGATATAAAAGAGTTAGGACTGTTGAAACCTTTAACCGGTTTAGATTTTAGGGGAAGCGTTTTTGCTGAGGGAAGTTTAAAAGGGAATAAAAAAGAGAGCATCTTAAAAGGAATCACAAATTTAGCAAACTCCAATAGCTCTTATGAGATAGTGTTAAAAGAGTTTTCCCCTTATAAAGCTAGTATCGATATAAAAGATGCCAAGTTAAGAGAGCTTCTTCATACCTTAAATATGCCTCTATACGCCAACGCAAATATCGATAGTAAAATAGAGTTGGAAAACTTCGATCCTAAAAAGCTTTCCGGTTATATCCATTCCACTATTAGAAACGGCTATACTAACGCAAAAGTATTAGAAAAAGAGTTTGGTTTTTATAAAGCTAATATCTCCTTTAGTGCAGATCAAAAAAGTGAGATAAAAAAGGGAGTTATAAAAAGTGATGTAACTCTTCATTCAAGTGTAGCCGATCTTTCTACCCATAACGCTACTTATCATCTTCCAACAGGAAGATTAAATATCCAATATCTCTTAAAAATCCCAGATTTAAACAACCTCTACTTTGTTACTAAACAAAGGATGAGAGGAAGTTTAGATCTTACCGGAAAAATAAAGAAAGCTAAAAGTTTTCTAGTTACAGCGCATAGTGATACTTTAGGAGGAAAAGTTGATCTTGTTATCTTTAATGATGAGGTGAATGGAAAGATAAAGGGAATAAAGTTCGTAGAGTTAACCGATATGCTCTATTATCCAAGAGTTTTTGATTCTATAATGGATGCAACACTCCATTATAATCTTTTAACTCAGCAAGGGGATTTAAAGGCTCAAGCGTTTGATGGACATATTCTTCCCAATGAGATGAGTATGATTTTAAGTCAGATGGCTAACTTTGACATCACAAAAGAGATATACAAGCTTACCGAATTAAATAGCACTATCAACAAAAAGATTATTCTTTCCAGTTTGGATATGAAGAGTAGATTAACCCATATAACTTCTAATGATGCGATGCTAGATATGGAAAATAATCGGGTAGACGCCAAGCTTAGAATCGATTTAAGAGGGCGTCCGCTGTATGTAAAGATAAAAGGGGATATTTACAATCCTAGCATCACCTTAGATATAAAATCCCTCTTTACCGATAGAGTTAAAAAAGAGATCGACAAACATCTAGGTGATAAAATCCCATCTGAAATTAAAGGGTTTTTAGAAAAACTTTTTTAAGCCTCTCTCCCCACAAGGGAGAGTTTACGCTACAACTTCTGCTCCAAGTTTTACAACCTCCTCTTTAAACTCTTCACCTACACAAACTCTAGATTCTAAAACCGCCTCTTGATGGGTAGAGGTGATAATTAGATGGAGAGGGTATCTACCGGGATATTTTTGGGTTAGTTGGTGGAGTTGAGTTAAACATCCTTTTAATCTCTCCAAGCTTAATTTAACAATTAGTGGCTCTTCTTGAACTTCCCGTTTTTTAACCTTTATCTCTATCTGTTGTGCTTCTTCTAGACTTAATACCTTGTTGCATCTAATTCGAGTAAAATTATCCCCTTGCGTTATTGTCACTTTAAAAGCGATAGGTTTATCTAAATCCAATCTCTCTAATTCTTCAATTCTCTCGCTAAAGAGGGTTATCTCTAAGTTTCCGTGTAAATCTAAAAGGTTTACTGTAACAAATCTATGTTGTTTGTTGCTAATTTTTACCTTTTTCTCCTCCACTTTTCCAATTAAAAGAGCTTCTGAACCATCCTCTAAACTTTCTATTTCACTTGAGAGGATATAGTCTATTTTTTCTAACTCCTCTTTAAAAGGGTCTAGTGGATGGGCTGAAACGTAAAATCCTAAGGTCTCCTTTTCAAACTCTAATAATTTTTTTACATCATACTCCTCTACCTCTTGCAATTGAAGTTTTAATTCTTGTAACTCTTGAAGATTTTGAAAAAGGGAATTTTGTAACATCTTTTTAACTTTTGCAACCTTATGGGTAAACTCTACCATTCTATCCAGATTTAAAAGTAACGTTTTTCTAGTGTATCCAAAACTATCCATCGCTCCCGATTTAATTAACGCTTCTAGCACCTTTCTGTTTACCTTATTGGGATCGATTCGGCGTAAAAAGTCGTTTAGATCTTTAAATTTTCCCTCTTTCTCTCTATCTTCTAACACTGCTCCAATCGCACCGCTTCCAACCCCTTTAATCGCTCCCAATCCAAAAAGGATCACATCTTCTCCATCCAGTTTAGTTGCGCTAAACTCTATTTGAGAGAGATTTACATCGGGAGGAAGGAGCTTAATTCCCAACCGCTTAACCTCATCCACATATCTAACAATTTTTTGGGTATTGTTTTGTTCGCTAGTTAAAAGAGCGGACATAAATTCCTGAGGGTAATAAGCTTTTAAATAAGCCGTCTGAAAAGTGATTAGTGCGTAAGCAGCCGAGTGGGATTTGTTAAATCCATATCCTGCAAATTTCTCAATAAGCTCAAAAAGTGTTTTACTTTTTAAAGGATCAAATCCTCTTTTAGTCGCCCTTTCTACAAACTCCTGTTTATATCTTTCCATAATCTCTTTATTCTTTTTCCCCATAGCCCTTCTTATCACATCTGCTTCTCCTAACGAGAAACCTGCAATAAGTTGAACTATTTGCATCACCTGTTCTTGATATACAATTACCCCGTAGGTTGGTTCTAAAACCTCTTTTAACTCTTCAAAACTAACTTCTTCAAAGGGATAGTAGATCTTTTTTTTGCCGTGTTTTCTTTGAATAAAGTCTTCTACCATTCCTGAATCCATTGGACCGGGTCGATAGAGTGCTAATATCGCTATGATCTCCTCAAAATTTTCCGGTTTTAAACGGGCGTTGAGGTTTTGCATTCCACTAGATTCAATTTGGAAAAGCCCTAAGGTGTTTCCACTTTGAATAAGTTCATAAACCTTTTTATCCCCTAAATCGATCTCTTCCCAGTTGATAGTTTTGTTGTACCGATTTTTTATGAGTTTAAGGGTATTTTCAATTACCGTTAAAGTTTTTAATCCCAAGAAGTCAAACTTTATAAGGTCTACATCTTCTAAAAAATTAAGAGAATACTGTGTTACTAAAGTATCTTCCCCGCTAGGTTTGTACAGAGGAGTTTTTTCCCATAAAACTTCGTTACTGATCACAACTCCCGCAGCGTGAATTCCCACATTTCTTTTTAACCCCTCTAAAGCTGTTGCAAACTCCCATAACTGCTGGTATTTAGCATCAGATTCTATAATTTCTCGTAGTTTAGGCTCTTTCTCATACGCCTCTTTTAATTTGCCGGTCTTTTCTGGAATAAGTTTAGCTATCTTATCAGCTTCCCCGTAGGAAAACCCTAAAACCCTAGCTACATCTCTAATAACCCCTTTAGCCAATAAACTACCAAAAGTGATAACCTGAGCAACGTTAAAACGGCCATACTTTTGGGTTACATACTCAATTATCTCTCCTCTTCTTTCTTGACAAAAGTCGATATCTATATCGGGCATACTTATTCGCTCAGGATTTAAAAACCTCTCAAAAAGAAGATTATATTTTAATGGGTCTATATTGGTAATCTCTAGTGCATACGCTACCAAGCTTCCCGCTGCACTTCCCCTTCCAGGACCTACGGGGATTTTTCTCTTTTTCGCTTCCCTTACAAAGTCCCATACTATCACCATATATCCGGAAAATTTCATATTATTGATTATCTCAATTTCGTGTTTTAACCGCTCTTTGTATTTTTGGTGCATCGAGGGAGGAATATATTTTAATCTTTTTTCTAACCCTTCCCAACATAAATATTCAAAAAACTTTTTATCATTTTCAAAACTATACCGATCCTTAGAGGGAAGTTCTACCCCTCGCTCCTTTGCGTACTCTAGTGTAAATTTAAAGTTTGGTGGGGTTGGGTTGCCTAAGTTTAGTTCCAAGTTACACTTTTCTACAATCTCTTGAGTATTTTCTAACGCCTCAGGAATATCTGCATAAAGCTCTGCCATCTCTTGAGCCGATTTTAAATAAAACTCTTCTACAGAATGTTTTAAGCGGTCTTGATCGGTATAAACTCTTTTAGTAGCAATACACATAAACGCATCGTGTGCTTTAGCGTCCTCTTTTTTAAGATAATGGGTATCGTTGGTAGCGATAATTTTTACACCTGTTTCTAAAGAGAGTTTAATTATTTGTTCATCGATAGCTTGTTGATCTTTTATACCGTGTCGCATAAGTTCTAAATAAAAATCTTCTCCAAATACCTCTTTGTACCATAAGGCTATTTTTTTAGCTTCTTCATACCCTTTTGCTCCTCTGGAGAGGTTTTTTTCATTGAGGTTAAGATGCCAATTAACTTCACCTTGTAAACACGCACTGGTACAGATTAACCCTTCACTATGCTCTTGGAGAAGTTTTTTATTGATTCTGGGATAGTAGTAAAACCCTTCAATATAACTCATTGAGCTAAGATACATCAAGTTTTTATATCCGATCTCATTCTTTGCAAAAAGACATAAGTGGAACCGCTGTTTACTGCTTTTATCTCCTAACTCCTCGTGATTATGGATATAAGCTTCCATCCCAATAATAGGTTTTAAGCCTTGAGCTTTAACTTTTTTGTAAAAATCGATAGCTCCAAAGAGGTTACCGTGATCGCTCATAGCGATAGCTTCCATTCCAAGCTCTTTAGCCAACTTAGCCAACTTATCTATCTTATTTGCACCATCAAGTAAGGAGTATTCGGTATGTAGATGCAAGTGGGTAAACTTCATAGTCCTCCCAGTTTTGTGATATGATAGTTGATTATATCAAAGGAGGCATTATCGTGAAAAACAATCTTCTCTTTATCGGTTTTATGGGGGTTGGAAAAGGGACTTTAGCTAGAGCGTTTGCTCAAAAGAATGACCTCTTTGCAGTAGATACGGACGATTTGATTGAAAGTTATACCAACAAAAAAATCAAAAAGATTTTTAAAAAAAAGGGGGAAAAATATTTTAGGGAACTGGAGCAAAGAACGGCGAACTGGTTAGCTAAAAATATTGACAATACGGTAATCTCAACCGGAGGAGGGTTTTATAAAGTCAACAATTTAAAAGAGATAGGGACGGTGATCTATTTAAAGGCCGATTTTGATTGGATATACAACCGGCTAAAAAATAGTAAAAATGCGAAAAAAAAGATAAAAAAGCGCCCCCTCTTTAAATCTTATTCAAACGCTAAAAAGCTGTATGAAGAACGCAAGAAAGAGTATGAAAAGGTTGCAGATATAGTGTTAGAAGTGGAAGGAAAAGAGATGGAGCAACTTTTAAAAGAGTTAAATGAGAAACTAAAATTTTAATAGACCCCTCCCTTTTATGGGAGTAGGCCATTTCCAAATCTAACATATCCATTTCCAATAGTAATATCGCTAAACGCTTTATTAGTGGAGCTTTGAATAACATTCCACTGAAGGGCGTAATTGGGTCCTATCCCTTTTTCCAACTTATACACATTTTTTCTAGGACTTACATAAACCCAATCAAACTGCCCAGTTCCGTAGTTAAGATAATAACCACTTACTGGAATAGTTCTATTGGCTAGAGCTTTTACAACTTCCTCTTTTGGAGTCTCATATTTAGTAATTGGTAGGGCGTTTATTCCACAACTTTGAGGGTCTTGTCTACATTGGTTTAAAATTTGATCTACTGTTTCCCTATCAAAATACTCTTTCCCACTTTCAGGATTAAAATAGTCTTGAGCAGTCCCAAATCTACTTTTTTCCTGTTCTTGAATGGTGGTTACAATCTCTTCTACTGCCGAGAGTGTAAAGCAGACTTCAGGAGCGCTTCCACACTCTTGACCAGGTAAACACTCCCCTTCATCTTGAAGAGAGAAAAAATAGTCTGCGTCCACTATCTCACAATTTGAAGAGGAAGGCAAAGTTATAGCAGAAGCACTAGAAGAGCTACTAAATCCTTCTTCACACTCTTGTCCAGGTAAACACATTCCAAACACTACTGCACTGCTGATTAAGCTAATTAAAGCTATTTTTTTCATATATCCTCCTTAATCGTTTTATAGAAATAATATTATCGAAACTATTTTTATGAATTAGAAGAAGTAAAAGAAGATAAGAAGAAGGAATTTAGGAGATAATAAAATCCTAAATTCCTTTTGTAGCTTTACAAGAAGCTATTTAATTTTACTTCCAAATTTAATATATCTATTAAGGATCTGAATCTCTGAGAATACCGGTTCTTTAGGAGATTGAATGACACTCCATTGAAGAGTATAGCCTTCTCCTATCCCTTTTTCTAGTTTGTGAACTCCCTTAGAAGAGGTTACATAAACCCAATCAAATTGGTCATCTCCATAATTTAAGTAATATCCTTTAATCTCTAACTCTTTTTCTTCCAATTCTTTAATAACTTCCTCTTTTGGAGTTTCATATTTAGTTATTGGAAGAGCATCTATTCCACAACTTTTAGGGTCGTTTTTACATTTATTTAAAATCTCTACTACAGTGTTGTAATCATAATACTCTTTAGTTCCTTCAAAAAAATCTTCTACCCCTCCAAACTTTTCTTTTTCTTTAGCTTTTATCCTCTTTACTATCTCATCTACTGTATTAGCGGAATAGAAAACATTTTTTTCTAGCTGGGATGTAGTATTGCTTTCTTCTGACAAGGAAGGGAAGGTAACATTACTATCCTCATTCATTCCACTATAAATACCGTTTACATCTGCTAGGTATTGGGCTACTATTACTTCATATAGTTCTTCGCTGGTGTTATCTAACGCTACTCTTACTTCTTCCAATTCTGGAGTTAAAACTTCATAAATAGTTTTTCCACTCTTTAATTCCCCAACTAAAGCTTTTATACTAGAAGCTGGACAACTATCATCTTTTCTATTTTCTATACAAGACAACACTGCAGAAAGAAGTTTTGCACCTTTTTTGTAATTAGAACTATTTGATTCTGGGATAGCAATATCGAAATCAGTAGTTTCTGGTAATTTAAAAGCACTTGCTACTTCTTTGGAACTCATTCCAAATGCAATCAAGGTAGTGTAAGGAGTGATATTAATATAGTTCCCTAAAGCCCACATAGTAGGTGCTTTGGGGTCTCCTACATCTATTCCGTTAGAATCTACATCCATATAACCATTCTTAGCACTGAAAAAAGTACAATTAACTTCCTTATTAAAAACATAAATACCTGCGCTTTTGTAATCAGCAGTTGCTAAACTTTTTCCTTTAGTATCTCTACAGGCTACCTCAGCTCCTAATACCCATCCATCTGATACTTTTATTGTTGTAAGATTACTTTTTTTAGAGGATAGATTTAATTCTTCTTGTTTTTTAAGAGAAAAGTAGTAGTCTGCATCTACAATTTTACATTCCTTTAAAGAAGAAACGAAACTAGAGTTAATTGGGGTTTCTTCACAAGAATTATCTAGACACACCCCTAAGACAATAACACTACTTACAAAGCTTATTAAAGCTATTTTTTTCATTTTTATCCTCCTTACAGTTGTCCCTAAAGAAGAGAGAGAAGAGGTTAAAGAGAGGAAAAAAAAGAAGAAAAAGAAGAAAGAAAAAGAGGAACAAATGTCCCTCTTTTAGAATCATTTAATTCTATATCCAAACTTAACATAACCGTTAAGAATTTGGATATTAGAAAATGCTGGATCTTCTGGAGTTTGAATAACACTCCATTGAAGAGTATAATCGGGTCCAATCCCTTTTTCCAATTTATAAACACTTTTGTAGGGAGTTACATAGACCCAATCAAATTGGTCATCTCCATAATTTAAGTAATACCCTTTAACAGCTAAAGTTCTATTGGCTAAACTTTCAATAACTTTACTTTTAGGAGTAACAGTTTTTCCTATAAGAAGAGCATCTATTCCGCAACTTTGAGGATTGCTTCTACATCTATTTAAAATATTAACTACAGTATTGTAATCATAATAATCTTTAGTCCCTGCAAAGAAATCATCTACTCCACCAAATTTCTCTTTTTCTTCGGCTCTTACTCTCTCTACTATCTCATCTACAGTTTCGGTAGAGTAAAATACCTCTTTATCTCTACATCCAGGTTGTCCCGGTAGACATTCAGCTCCATAAAAATAGTCATCTACAGTTCCTATATTGCAAGTCTCTCCTCTATAGCTCAGTTCAGAAGAATCTGAGTAGATTTCTTCAGTGGAACAGGGTTGTCCAGCTAGACATTCCCCTACTTCTATACCACAATCTTGTCCAGGTAAACAACTACCTCCTACTACAGCTTGAGAAAGAGTTAAGCTTCCAATTACAAGAAGCATCTTAAGCTTTTTCATAAAAGCCCCCTTTAGTACTTTCATAAATATTAAAATTGTTATATAATTTAGCTGAAAAAAAAATAAAAAAGTTTTTTAATTTTTTACTATCTTCGCCATAAAAAACCCGCTATAGGCTCCTTGAGGTAGAATTCTTAAACACTTCTTCACGTCGGGGTTGAACTTTTTTCCTTCCCAACTTTCTAAACCTTTTTTAGCATTTTTAAAAGGTGGATTAATCTCTACCAATTTAGCGTTAGGGTACTTTTGTAATAAAAAGCTAACCACTTCTTCATTCTCCTCAGGGCTAAAAGTGCAGGTTGCATAGATCATCTCCCCACCTCTTTTTAGACTTTCAAAACCGCTTACAATAAGCTCTTTTTGTAGTTTGCTAAACCTTTTTACCCGTTTAAGATTCCACCAAGTAACCTTACCATCAATATGTGCCTCACTACTACACGGAGCATCTAAAAACACCTTATCAAACCATTGAGGACAACTTTTATAAATAAATCTTCCATCTTTGTTGTAAGTTTGGATATTTTTGGCCCCGTGTTCTTTGAAATTTCTTTTCATCCTAAAAAATCTCTTTTTATCAGGTTCTACAGCACTTACTTTATTGGCTTTTTGACTAAAAATTAAACTCTTTCCTCCAGGAGCGGCTGCTAGATCAAGTACCCAATCTAAAGGCGAGATGTTTAAGGAATAGGCGCTAAAGATGGAAGAAAGATTTTGAATGTAGATTAGATTTTGGGTATATGCTTTTGAGTGGATAATTTTTTTTCGATCCTCTATAGGTAAGATAAAAACATCTTCCGCCCAGGAGATAGGTTGAGGTTTAAAACCTTCTTCTTTTAGAAGTTTTAAAGGTTCCCCTTCTCTTAAACGGTTGATCCTAAAACTGAAAAACTCTTTTTTAGAAAGATTTTCCAAAATGGAAGGTTCGATCTTTTGTATTCTTTCTTCAAACAGCTCTTGACTCATTTACCTCTCTTTTTGTTACAATTTTAGCAAAAAAGGGGAGTTGTGGAGCTATTTGTAAGCGATTTGGATAAAACCTTTTTAAGAAGCGATTTAAGTGTAAGTGAGTTTAGTAAAAAGGTGTGGAATAGCTTCCCTTTACCCTTAACTATTGCTACAGCTAGAAGTTTTACAGGGGCAACTAAACTTTTAAAAGGATTAAGATTAAATTACCCTTTAATTTTGCTCGATGGAGTTATGATCTCTTTACCTACTGGAGAGATTTTAGAACTTAACGCTTTAAATAAAGAACTTACCAACTCCATTATAGCTACTATTTCTAATAAGTTTTCTCAAGAGCCACTGGTTGTAAGCTTGAAAAACTCTACTGAGCAGTTTCTTTATCCCAAATCACCTAACTCTTTCCAACTAAAACTTTTAGAAACCTTTCACAATGATAGAAGGGTTTTTGATCTAACCCAAATAGGAGAGGATAATTTAAAAATTGTTTATTTAGGTGGTAAAGAGGAATTGGAGGAGATCAAAAAGGAGTTAAAAGAGTATCCGTTAGAATTAAAGTTATCAAAAGACCCCTATTTAGACTGCTATTTTTTAACTTTGCTTCATCCTCTAGGTGATAAAGCTTACGCTCTTAGAAGATTAAAAGAGATGTTGAATATTTCTAAAGTTACTGTATTTGGGGATAGCTATAACGATTTAGGTATGTTTGAAGAGGCTGAGGTGAAAATAGCTGTTGCAAATGCTGTCAAAGAGTTGAAACAAAAAGCTACCCTAACTCTTTCAAGGAGCAATGATGAGGATGGAGTCGCTCACTACCTCTCCACTCTTTAGCGTAATAATTCCCACTTTTAATCGGGAACGGTTTATTAAAAGAGCGGTAGAATCAGTATTAAATCAAAGCTTTAAAAGTTTTGAGTTGATCGTTGTAGATGATGGATCAACAGATAAAACGCAACAGATTTTAAAAGGTTACCCTCTAACCTTAATTTCCCAAGATAATCGAGGAGTTAGTAGTGCTAGAAATAGAGGAATAGAGATAGCAAAAGGAGAGATAATAGCGTTTTTAGATAGTGATGATGAGTGGAAAAAGGATAAACTTCTTTCCCACTACAATTTTTTTAAAGAGCATCCTACTTATAAAATCCACCAAACCGATGAGATATGGATTAAAGATGGAAAATTTTTAAATAAAAAGAAAATCCACCAACAAAAGGAAGGAGACCTATTTTATCCTTCGTTAGAGCTTTGCCTAATCTCTCCTTCAGCAGTCGCTATAAAAAAAGAGGTGTTTAAAGAGGTGGGAACGTTTAGAGAAGATTTTGAGGTGTGTGAGGATTATGAGTTGTGGTTAAGAATTACGAGAAAATTTAAGGTGGGATTTTCTCCTCAAAAATTGGTAGTTAAATATGGAGGACATAAAGATCAACTAAGTAAACGATATTTCGGAATGGATCGTTGGAGAGTAAAAGCGATGCTTCCTTTTTGTAAAGATGAAAGGGTAAGAGAAGTTGCTTTAAGAAAGTGTAAAATTTTACTTAAGGGTGCTAAAAAACATAACAATGAAGAGATTTTAGAAGAGTTTCTTCCTATTTATGAGCTTTTGACTTCTACCAAAAAGAAAACTATAATTTCAAAAAACTTTAAGGAAAGGTTACTGTGGTAGACATAGATTATTATGAGATTTTAGAAGTCAATCGTAACGCCACTCTTGAAGAGATTAAAAAAGCTTATCGAAAATTGGCTTTAAAGTATCATCCCGATAGAAATCCGGGGGATAAAGAGGCGGAAGAGAGGTTTAAACTTATTAACGAAGCTTATCAAATCTTAAGCGATAAAGAAAAACGGGCGATGTATGATCGCTATGGAAAAAGTGGTTTAGAGGGTAGTAGTGGATTTGAGCAGAGAAGTTATGAGGATATAATGGATTTTTTTGAATCGGTATTTGGAGAGTCTTTTGGGTTTAGCTCTAGACGAAGAGATGAAAAGTACCCTCTAGATTTAACTATCGATCTAGAAATTAGCTTTAATGAAGCTCTTTTTGGAACTCAAAAAGAGATCACTTACCACTACAAAGCCCCTTGTCAAGCGTGTCAAGGTACGGGCGCAAAGGATGGAAAACTTTCTACCTGTCCTGAATGTCACGGGAGAGGGCAGATCTATTTTCGTCAAGCGTTTATGACCTTTAGCCAAACTTGTCCTAAATGTAACGGAAGAGGAGAGGTAGCTTTAGAAAAATGCCCCGAGTGTAAAGGAAAAGGGTTTAAGCTAGAGGAAGAAACTATTACAATCAATATCCCAGAGGGGATAGAATCACAAACTAGATTAAGAGTACAAGCTAAAGGAAACCTTTCTCCAAGTGGACTAAGAGGGGATCTATATATCAATATCCACGTTAAAGAAGATGAACATTTTGTTAGATATAACGATGATATTTATATGGAAGTACCTATCTTTTTCACTAAAGCGCTACTAGGAGAGAGTATAAAGATACCAACTCCTAGAGGAGAGAGGGAGTTAAAATTAAAAGTAGGTACAAAAGATGGAGAAAAGTTCCTTTTTAAAGGGGAAGGGTTTAGAAATTTACATACCGGAAGAAGAGGGGACTTGATAGTTCAAGTGAAACTAATTTTTCCAACCAAACTTACTGCTCAACAAAGAGAGCTGATAGAGAAATTGCAAGAGAGTTTTGGAATGGAGACCCAAAAGGAGGAAAAAAAAATCTCTTCACTCTTTGAAAAAGTAAAAAACTGGTTGAAAAAAGAGAAGAAGGGGGGATAAAACCCCTCTTTAAATTTTTATGTCGATTTTGTAAATTCTTTTTTTGTAATACGCCCCCACTATCAACGCAAACACTATTCCTACAGCCCAGTAAACCCACTGAGGAATTGGAACAGGATCACCTTGAGCGTAGGAGTGAAGACCACTTAGATAAAAGTTTACTCCAAAATAGGTCATAATTACACTAGAATACCCTAGTAAAGCTAACACATTGTATAAAAAAAGACGGTTCAGTTTTGGGATTAATCTCACGTGTTCAATAGAAGCATATACTAAAATAGTTACAGCTGCCCAAGTCTCTTTAGGGTCCCATCCCCAATATCTTCCCCAACTTTCATTAGCCCAAACTCCTCCTAGAAAGTTTCCTAAAGTTACTAATACCAAGCCAATAATCAAGCTCATCTCGTTGATATAAGTTAACTCCTTAAAAGTTAACACCATCATCTCTTTATTTCTATTGTTAAGAAATAGGAAAAGTACTAAAACTACAAACGCTAAAAGAGCGCTTAACCCTAAAAACCCATAGCTTGCGGTAATTACTGAGACGTGGATCATCAACCAGTAAGATTTTAATACCGGTACTAAGTTGGTAATTTGTGGATCTAACCAGTTAAGGTGGGCTACAAAAAGGATTAACCCTCCCAAAAGAGAGGTCGCCGCAAAAGCTATAGGACTTTTTTTAGCAAAGAAAAATCCCGCTAAAATAGTTGCCCACGAGATATAAACCATCGATTCATACCCGTCGCTCCAAGGGGCGTGCTGTGCAACATACCACCTTAATCCCATTCCAAAAGTTTGGGCTAAAAATCCCAAAAAGATTAAGCCCACTCCAACTTTTACTATCTTATCCACTTTAAATTTTGGATTTATTAAGCTAGCTAAAATTAAAATTAGTAACACTCCACCAATTAACATATAGTAAGGAACTAATCTATTAAAAATATCCAATCTATTGTAAAGGACTTCCGCTTTAATTCTAGTTTTAGGAGGGATAACTGCAGAACCGTAATACTTTTGATAATCGGAGATCACCTCTAAAGATTTATTAGCTTTGCTCCAGTCTCCTGTTTTTATCCCTTCGTCAATATTTTGAAAATAGCTAGCCATAATTAATCTAACCAGCTCTCCCTCTTTTTTGGGAAAGGTTTTTATCGCATCCATTGGGGAGATCCACTTCCCAAATTTATCTTTAGGGTTGGGGATAATTTTTAAAAGGGCACCGGTATAAACCATATAGGCGATATTGACCCTTTCATCAACTTTTAAAACCTCTTTATCCAATTTATTTCTAGCAGAAGGTTTTTTAGCTACTGCTTCTTGTACCAGTTTATTAAGTTTATAGGGAATAGATTGGTTGTAATCAAAAAAATCGTTAAAAGAAGCAAATTTTTCATCCTCCTTTAATCCTAACACTTTTTTTAGGTAAGGATGGTGAACATAGATCATCTTTATATCTTGAAATACATAAGGTCTAACGGTCATTCCCAAAAATATCTGGTTAGGGTTTAACCCGTATAACTCATCTTTTCGAGTAATTTTTGCTACTACCTGTCTTGAGAGAGTATCTAGGGGTTCTATCCTCCCTCCATTATCTTGGACTAAAATTTTTTCTCCAAACGCTTGAGCGTGTTGAGGGTCTATTTTTTTCGCAATCTCTATAGGATCGTTAGCCCCAAAACTAGGAAGAGTAAAGATTATTAAAACCCCCATCATAGTAGTTAAAAGATTTCTACGCTGTTCTTGAACTTTTTTAGTTAAACGGGCTAATTTTTGGAAACGACTTTGAGGCATAAAAAAGTGTAGAAGCATTCCTACCGCTAAAAGAAAGTAACCAATATAGGTAATTAACGTTCCCGGATCGTGGTTAACTGAAAGGATCGTTCCCTTCTCATCCATATCGTAGGAACTTTGGAAAAATCTATACCCTCTATAATCCAACACGTGGTTCATAAAAATTCTATAGGGGAAGGTTTTATTTTTCTCTAAATCGATAACAACCACTTCGCTCGCGTAGGAGCTAGGACTCATAGAACCAGGATAGCGCTCTAATTGAAAATCTTTAAGTTCTAATGCAAAAGGGAGTTTTATTCTTTTAGCTCCATAAGCGATACTTATCTCATTATCTCCTAGTTGAATAGTTGAAAACTCTCCCTCCTTTGAAGGTTTCCCAAAAACATTTATCTCTTTTTTCTCCTTACCGTCTTCTACTTCAAATACTAAAAGATCGTCATTAGGACTATTTTTAGCTAAGGGGTTTTTAGAAACCAGTTCTACTTTTGCCTTAGGATAAAACTCTTTTAAAACTAAGTTTAACCCTCCTATTGTGTAGAGTCTTCCACTACTAAAAAGAATAGGAACATTTTGGGGATAGGTAGCACTAGACATATCCAACATCTGAAGGGTTTTTACCTCAAAAGGAGCGGAAAGAAACAGTTTTCCATTGGGGTTTAAAGATAGCATAATTATGGGCTTAGAAGTTTCAACCTTTTTATCAAAGGCGATAACAGCATCTCCAATATCTAACTCTTCTCCTCTTTTTAATATCTTCTCTACCCTTCCGTTGCCATTAGAAAGTACTAATTTTACAACTCCTTTACCTTCAGGGGAGGGAACAATTTCATAAGTTGCATTTGGAAGGTACTCTTTTAACCTTACCTTAAACTCTTTCTCTCCCACCTTTATCTCTCTCTCCCAGCTGTTTTTGGAAAGTTTTGAGAGGTAGATAGGCTCTTGATAAGTATAAAGTTTATCTTTATCCTTAATCGCTATCTCAATATAAGTTTTTGCTGAAAGAATAGTATCACTCTTTCCTCCCTCTCTAATATGCATCACACCTTCATATCCAATATACCGAGTGACCCCTGCCCCAATCACAATAATTAAAAATGCAAAATGGAAAAGGCCGGTAAAAAACTTCTCTTTGCGAAAGAGCCTAAACTTGAAGATGTTGTAAAGTAGATTCAACGAAAGAAGAACTAAAAGTACCTCAAACCAGCGCGCGCTGTACACCTCAGCCCACGCCGTTTGGGTTCCGTAGTCGTTCTCTATGAAGGTAGCAATAGCAATACTTAATGCAAAAAGTAGCATCATTACTATCGCTGACTTCATAGAAAAAAACCACTTTTGAAGTGTCTTTACCATTGCACACCTTTTTGTTAAATTCCTTTAGTGTAATAAAGATTTTAAAAATTTCTAACACCTCTTTTTATTTAACATTATTTTTTTAACAAACTCTAAAAGAGGCCAAGAAATACCACAAATACTAGTTTTCTGCCATTATCGTATAAAAAAAGCTTTCTTTTATTTCTCCTCTTTCCACCGCTCATTTAACCAAATAGAACATTCTAAAGGAACTTTAAGAGAATACACACCCTCCATCATCTTTTTAAGTTTTTGTGATGATTCTATTGCCCTCTCTTTTGGGATTTCAAAGATCAATTCATCGTGAATTTGTAAAAGTAGCTTCTCCTTTTTTACCTCCTCTTTATTCATAGCAAGTTTTATTAAATCGGCTGCACTCCCTTGGAAAACGGTGTTAGTGGCTTCTCTTAAAAATGCAGCTTTTTCCACCTCCGAAGCATATTTGAAATTAAAGTATCTTCTTCTTTTTAGCAAGGTTTCTACATATCCATCCTTTATAACTTGTTCTTTTATAAACTCTAAATACTCCTTTACCCTTTTAAACACTTTGAAATAGTTTTCAATAATCTCCTTAGCTTCATTAACACTTACTCCTAGTGTTTGAGATAGTTTTCTACTTCCCATTCCATAAATCAATCCAAAGTTGATACTTTTAGCAATATGGCGTTTATTGGTAGTTTTAAACAGTTTTAAAGAGGTTTGAAGATGAATATCTTCCCCTTGCTGGAACGCTTGTATTAATGCGGGGTCTTGGCTAAAATGGGCTAATAGACGCAACTCAATTTGAGAGTAATCAATACCTACTAAAAGATTCCCTTTAGAAGCAACAAAACCTTCCCTAATCTTTTTCCCTAAAGGGGTTTTTATGGGAAGATTTTGTAGATTTGGGTTTTTACTAGCCAATCTTCCCGTTGCGGTACCGGTTTGGATAAAAGTAGTGTGTATTCTAGTGGAAGTTTTAGAATAGTTTAACAACGGATCGATATAGGTGGATTGAAGTTTAAAAAGTTGGCGATATTCCAAAATTAAATCTATAATTG
The DNA here is from genome assembly GCA_013153095.1 of Campylobacterota bacterium. Taxonomy (GTDB): domain Bacteria; phylum Campylobacterota; class Campylobacteria; order Campylobacterales; family Nitratiruptoraceae; genus Nitratiruptor. The sequence goes on from JAADFB010000041.1 coordinate 18,716, forward strand.
GGTGTTTGATATTTCTTAAAACCTTCTCGTTGGTACTATAACCGGTTTTTGTTTTTTTAATTGGAGTTAATTTAAGTTTTTCAAAAAGGATTTTACCCAACTGTTTTGGGGAGTTGATATTAAACTCTTCGTTAGCTAAAGTGTAAATTTTAGTAGTTAACTCCTTTAATTGGGAGCTTATCTCCTTTTTTAACTCTTTAAAGTGGGAAGGGTCGATCTCTATCCCTTCTAATTCCATCTTGGCTAGAACATTGATTAAAGGAAATTCTACTTTCTTAGCTTCTTGCCATAAAGTTGGAGAGAGGAGATTTAAAAACTTTAAATGGAGAGAATAGATTACACTTGCTTCTTCTCCCAAAGAGTTTAAAAACAAACTTTCCTCTTTTTTAGGGAGAGACCGATTTAAGAATCTTTTGGCTAACTCTCCTAAAGAGAGTTTATCTTTTTCATCCGGATTAAGAAGCCACGCTAAGATCATTACATCGATAAAATCTTGTTGAGGTGGAAAGTTATATCGAGAGTAAAGAAGCTTTAAAGAAGTTTTAAGATCAAAACCTACCACTTTAAATCGATTAAAAACCTCCTTTAAAGCTTCTATTTCTTGAGTAAAGAAAATTTTATAAGGAGTATTGGTAAAACTAAAACCTAACAGTTTTGAGTTTTCAATTTCTAAATGTAATGCTACGAATGACTCTTTAGGAATTGAAAAGATCGTTTTTAAAACCTCATCTTTTTTTAATACTATCTTCTCAACTTCTCTTTTTTCTTTAACTTCTTGTAACGGAGCTTTTTTTAACCGTTTTAAAATTGCAGTTATTTCATACTGTAGTAATTCATCTACAATTTTTAAAATAGGATTTTGTAAAGGAAGTTTAAATTTTTCTAAATCAACCTTTTCAAAAAGGTCATCTTTTAAAGTAAACAGCTCTCTACTTTTAAATGCATCTTCCCTTCCTTTTTCTAAAAGTGTCCTAACTCTAGCAGAGGGGATACTTTCTAGATTTTCGTATATCTCTTCAAGAGAAGAATAGGCTTTTAAAAGGTCTAAAGCTGTTTTAGCTCCTACGCCTTTAACCCCTTTGATATTATCTACGCTATCCCCAACTAGTGCAAAAAAATCTCTCAATTTTGAAGGAGGTAATCCAAACTTTCTAATTACTCCATTTTCATCAAACTCCTCTTTAGAAACGGGGTTTAAAACCCTAACTAAAGGGTCTTCGACCAACTGAAAGAGGTCTTTATCTGAGGTGATGATCTTTACTTTAACTCCCTCTTTTTTAGCCAACTTAGTAACAGATGCGATAATATCATCCGCTTCAAATCCCTCTTTTGAAAGGGTGGGAAGATTCATCTTTTCTAACCACGAGATGGCGATCTCTAGTTGCTGTTTAAGCTCTTTAGGAGGCTCTGGACGATTGGCTTTGTAGAGAGGATCGATAGAGTTTCTAAAACTTTTTGAAGGGGAATCTAGAGCAAAAAGTAGATACCCTCTTTCTTGTTCAAAGAACTGGTTTATAAAATTTAAAAAACCGGTAAGCAATCCTGTAGGTACTCCTTTACTACTTTGTAAAGGAGGAAGAGCGTGATAACTTCTAAATAGAAATCCAAAGGTATCTACGATCGTTAACTCTTTCATCACCCATCCTTGACGTAACTTTGATATGATTGTAGCAAGATAAAAAAAACAGCTAGAAAGGATAAAATGGTAAAAAAGAGTATTTTTTTATTAATAACTACTTTTCTTTTTGCCAACTGGAGAGAAGGAAATGTAAGTGAAATTGATAAAGTGATAAAGGTTTACTCTTTAAGAGTGGAGTGTTTAAAAGAGAAGGAAGCGATTAGATGTATAGAAAAATTTCCTTTAGATCCAAAAAGTGATACTTTAGCCAAAACCTTTAATATGAGTTTTCCAAAAAGTTACTATAAAGCTATCTTAAAACGAAACATCCAAAGGTTGCAAGAGCAAAAGCTCTGCTTTGGAAAAGCGTTAAATGTAAAAGAGGCTAAAAGCTGCTTAAATCCAGCTTTTTAGTTTGGGTAGCTCTTTGTAATCGGTTAAATCTGCTTGAATTGGAGTTAGAGAAACATATCCGTTAGCCACCGCTTCAAAATCGCTATCTTTAAGTGGTTTCCATTCGAGAGGATGAAGTCCCAACCACCAATATTCTAATCCTCTAGGGTTGCGGTGTAGATGTGCAAAATTTCTATAGACCCTATATCCCGCCCTAGTTACTTTATATCCTTTAAACTCTTTTTGGGGAGGGATATTTACATTTAAACAGCGTCTCTTTTCTAAGGGAAATCCCTCATTTAAAACTTTTAATGTTAAATCTCTAGCTACCTTTTTAGCAAGAGAATATCCTACTTCTATCTCCATTCTTTCACAATTGGAGTTACACACTTGACTTAAGGCGATCGAAGGTATTTCATATAAAGCGGCTTCCATAGCTCCCGCAACCGTTCCAGAGTAGGTTATGTCCTCACCCATATTAGCCCCTTTGTTTATCCCACTTAACACAAGATCGGGCTTTACCCCTTCTGGATAGAGAGCATTTAAAGCCAAATAAACGCAATCACTAGGAGTTCCATCTTCAAGTTTATAAAAATTATCCTCGATCTCCACAAATCTAAGGGGTTTGGTTAAGGTTAAACTGTGTCCACACGCACTTTTTTCATTTGCTGGAACGACAACTAAAACCTCTCCCAAATCTTTTACCGCTTCAATTAACGCCTTTAACCCTTGAGACTCAAATCCATCGTCGTTAGTTATTAATATCCTTTTCACATCAGCTCCATTAATTTGATATAGATCGGAAGTAAGGGTATAAAAAGTAAAGTTGTAATGAATACCAACGCTGTTACTACCAACTCTTTACATCTATAAAGAGCGGAAAGGTTTACATTTGCTACCGCTAACGGCATCATCATCTCCATAAAGATTATCTTTTTACTCAACTTTTCTAACGGCATAAATTTTAAACTAACAAAAGCGATTAGAGGTAGGATGATAAATTTTGTAACCACTACAGCTAGGATAAGCTTTTTTTCTATCTCTTTGATAGTGATTTTGGCTAGATAAACTCCAAAGATGATAAGTTGAATCACAATCCCACTGTACGCTCCCATCTCTAAAAAAAGGTTAAAGTAGTAGTCGGGTTTAAAACCGTATAGATTTAAAAAAATCGCAAGGAGTGCAAACCATAAAATTGGAAGTTTTAAACTGTTTTTTATAGATTCTTTGACATCAAAATTTCCCCTAGAATAAAAGTAAGCCCCAAAACTGTAAACGATAAATACATTCGCGAGATTAACAATTGTAGTATAGGGCAAGGAGTTTTCTCCAAAGAGGGCTATTCCTAAAGGAACTCCTAAATTCCCGGTATTTCCAATTACTGAAGATACTATGAAGATAGAGCGCTCTTTTTGATCTTCAAACAGCCATTTGGCTATCAAAGTGTTGAAAAAGATCACTCCAGCTCCAAATGCAAAAAAGATTAAAGGAGAAAGGATTAAGTCAAGATCAAGAGGTTTTTTTAACAGTCCCCAAAAAGTTAAAAAAGGTTGAAAAACATAAACGGAAAGAAGAACTAAACTCTTCTCGTCCAACTTTTCTTTAAATATCTTTTTACTTATAAACCCAATTAGGATAAAAAGGTAGACAAAAAAGACCGCTTTAAAGCTTTCCATTTACCAATACTCTAGCCACATTTTTACTACTTCCAAATTTTAAATACTTTCTTAATCTCTTAGAGTTTTTAAGGAAACTATGAGGGTCTCGTTCTTTGTACGCTTTTAAAAGATTTTTTGGGGTTACCTTATCTTGTAAAAACTCTGGATGGACATCTCCTAACATAATATTGGCTAGTCCAACTTTTTGAATATGGGCAAACCTTTTAGCGATAAAGTAATCTAGTGGTTTTGCTTTATAGCATAAAGCTAAAGGAGTTCCGATTAAAGAAGCTTCTAAGGTAGCCGTTCCGCTACAAATAAATGCAAAAGAGGAGTTTAAAAGGGCTTTATGGGCATCTTGTACAATCTCAAAATCTTTTACATCTCCATATAATGAAAGGTCTAGATGGCTAGGAACTACCAAAAAAGCTTTTTTATCTATCCTTTTTCTTACCTCTTTAAAAATAGGCATTAAAGCTTTTACTTCTGCCCTTCTACTTCCGGGCATAAAGGTGATGTAGGGTGTCTCTTTAACCTCATCTTTAAATTTTTTTATTTCATCTAATAGCGGATGACCTACATATGTGATATTGTAAGAGGGGGAGTAAAACTTCCTTTCAAACGGTAAGATAGAAAGAGCTTTATCTACTACTTTTTCAATAAGTTTAATTCTTCCCCTTCTCCATGCCCACGCTTGAGGAAGGATATAGTAAATTATCTCTTTTGAAGGGTATCTTTTTTTTATCTCTTTAGCTAAGGGAAGATTAAATCCACTAGAATCGATCAGTAAAATTTTATCCGCTTCTTTTGCTAGATTTACCATCTCCTTTTTTAATCTTAAAAAGAGTGGTAACTTTTTAAACACATCTACAAAACCCATTACCGAGAGCGCTTGAAGGTCGATTAACGGTCTCCCCAATTTGTTATCAAAAATTCCAAGCAGTTCAACCTTCTCTAAATGGGGAAGTAGATAAGAAAGATGAAGATTGGCAGACCGCTCCAGTGCGCTTACAAGAAGTTTCATACCGCTCCTTAAAATTGGCTATAATTATAACAAAAAAAGCGAGGGGGCTATGGAAAATAAAGAGCCTATGACAGAATACGGTTACCAAAAACTTAAAAGTGAGTTTGAAGCCTTAAACCAAGAACGTCCTAAAGTTGTAGAGGAGATTGAAAGGGCTAAAGAACACGGCGATTTAAGAGAGAATGCAGAGTATCACGCTGCCAAAGAGAGATTAGCTTTTATCGATGCGAGATTAACTGAACTAGCCGATCTTTTAGCTAGAGCGCAAGTTATCGATCCTAGCAAGTTTAGCCATAATAAGGTTATGTTTGGTTCTACGGTAAAACTGTTAGATATTGAGGAGGATGAGGAGATAGAGTATACCATCGTAGGCTCAAGTGAAAGTGACCCTGAACACGGGCTAATCTCTTACAATACCCCTTTAGCTAGACAGTTGATTGGAAAAGAGGAGGGAGATGAGATTAGGGTAAAACTTCCTAAAGGTGAAATCGATTTAGAAGTGTTAGAAGTTTATTATAAACCGATCGAGTTTAAAAAATGATTCCGGTGGGAGTTGTAGGGGCAGCCGGGTTTACCGGTGTAGAACTGGTAAAAATTCTCCTTTCCCATCCAAAATTTAAGTTAGAGCTTTTAGCGGGAAGTAGTGAAGAGAGAATAGAAGAGATTTATCCAGCTCTTAAAGGATTAATCTCTAAAAAAATAGAAAAAGTGAATATTGAAAATATTGCACAAAGGTGTGAACTGGTATTTTTAGCCCTCCCTCATAAGAGTGCAATGGAGATAGCTAAGGAGCTTCTTAAAAAGGGGGTTAAAGTTGTAGACCTCTCCGCAGATTACAGATTAAAATTAAGCCATTATGAAAAGTTTTACACTACCCATCTAGACCCTACCAATTTAGACAACGCAGTTTATGGACTTCCAGAAATATTTAAAGAGAAGATAAAAAAAGCATCTTTGGTAGCTAATCCAGGTTGCTACCCTACTGCAACTTTATTAGGGTTGATCCCTTTTCTACCTTTTATAGAAAAAAAGGTGATAATTGATGCTAAAAGCGGAGTTAGTGGAGCGGGGAAGAAATGTACCTCCTCTACCCATTATGTAAAAATCAATGAAAACCTTTTTACCTATAATCCTTTTAAACATCGCCATTCTATCGAAATAAAGGAGAAGGTTGAAGAGATCGCTAAAAAAGAATTTGAAATCCATTTTATTCCAACGTTAGTACCTCTTAGTAGGGGAATGTTGGTAAATATTTATGTGACTTTAAAAGAGGAGATAGAACCAACAGAAATTTTAAGGAAGTTTTATAAAAATAAAAAGTTTATTAGAATAGTGCAATCCCCAGCTGAGGTAAAAAATGTGGCAGGAACACACTTTTGTGATATTTTTGTGGTAAAGAATGGCGATACTCTCTTGATCAATACTGCAATAGATAACCTTCTACGAGGTGCTTCTTCTCAAGCTGTGGCTAATGGAAATCTGATGATGGGATTGGATGAAGAGGGACTTCCAACTCTCCCCTATATCCCTTAAAGAGGGAGCTATCTTTTTAGCAGATGCCCATTACCAAAAAGGGGTTAGAGAGGAGCTAGTTGAGGTTATAAAAGATTTAAAAACGAAGCAACTTTTTTTATTAGGAGATATTTTTGATCTCTTAGTGGGAGGGGTAGAGGCGACTCAAAACCAAGAACTAATAGAATGTTTAAACTCTTTTGAGGGAGAGATAATTTATCTAGAAGGGAACCACGATTTTTTATTAAAAGAGGTGTTTGATTTCTTGACTATTCCCTATAACTTTCAACCGCTTCTTATAACCACTCCTTTAGGTTCTCTTTCCCTATCTCACGGGGATAACTTTTTAAAAGGGTTTTACCCTTTTTATAGAAGACTTATCAACTCTCCCAAAATGATAAAACTTTTAAACCACCTCAACTTAAATCAAATCATCACTAAAACGATTCAAACCTATAACAAAAATAAAACTCTTTGTAAAGAGATCACAAATTTTAATAACTTAGCCAAGAACCGTTTAAAATATTATTCCACTAAGATCGTGATCGAGGGACATTACCATCAGGGAATAAAGTTGGAGTTTAAAGACCAAGTTTATATCAACCTCCCCGCCTTTGGATGTGGCAAGGAGGGAATAAGGTTTGATGGAGAGAAATTTGAGTTTATAAAGTTTTAATTTTGTTCAAACGATACCCCTATACTTGCGGTAAATCTAAAGCTAGGTTTAAAACCGTTCTCTATCCTCCATAAAACTGCAGGCCCCGCTTTAAAAAAAAGCCACCTTCTAATAAGACGATCTCTCCAATCAATTCCCACATAGTAGTAGTTTAGCTTATAAGATTCTTTATCATCGGCGTGACAGTAAATTTCAGCTCTGGGCATAAAAAGTCCATAAGTACCTTTAGAAACGTAAAATCTAAGAGAGTGAAGATACTCATTTTCGTTATCAGGGTGATATTTAAAACGGTACTTGTTTTCAAAGGAGAAGAGCGTAATATCGTTTAGTTTATTTTGATAGAAAAAGAAGAGGGTGTTATCCCACTTTCTATCTAGATAATAATAAAGCCGATCTCCGTAATATATCCAAGAGCTGTGGAGAAAATTGAAGTAGTTGGTTCTTTCCCATCTTGCACTTACAAAGGGGTCTAGCTTACCTGAGTGGATTCTAATCCCAGCTCGATAGCTAATATCAGCTTTAGTTAAGTATTGAACTCCAAATAAGAAAGAGGATTTACTTACCGAATCTTGGACAGTTTTTCCAGTTTGAGCGTCGATAGAGTCGTTAGTTTTAAAATCTTGGAAGAATAGGTGCAGTTTTTTTTGTGTTCTGGGGAAGTCGATATTTGCCTTTACATTTACTCTAAAGCGGGTATCTCGATAGGTTTCAGCGATCATATCCAAAGAGGTGGAAATATCGAACTCTTGTCTAGTACTGCTGTTATCATCGCTTAGAAAAATGTCGGTACTGCGTAAAAAGTTGCTAATTTTTCTAAAAATACTTCGATAGATAGTATCTATATCCCACGCTAATAAAATCTCCACTAATAAAAAAAGACTAACTAAGTATCTCATTTGCCAACTCAAATCTATTTGCTGTCATAATATGAATTTTGGGATGAATTTTTATTAGTTCATCAAAAAGCTCTTTACTTAACTTAAATCCCACTTCATACTCCTTTCTCTCACTCCTTTTATGAGCCTTATACAGCTCATCTATCCAGTAGCGTGGGACATTTATTCCAGGAACGTGAGAAGCTAAAAATTGCGCTGTTTTCAATCTCGTTATCGGAAAAAATCCAAAAATTAATACAGCTTTAGCTCTTTCTCCTTCAAATTCTGTTTTAGCTTCATTAAACATAAAGAGGAGTCTTTTAGCGTTTTCGGGGTCAAAAACGGGTTGAGTGATTATTCCTATAGCTCCGTGTTCAATCTTTTTACGAAACTTTTTTTTTAAAGTGTTAGGGTTTTTAGCATAAGCGTTGCTAACGGCAAAGGGGTAAATTTTTTTAGGTTTTATCTTAAACTCTTTTCCCGCATAATCTATTCCTGCATTAAAACATTTGATAATATCAAGCAATAGGGTGCTATCCCCTTCAAAACACCCTTTGGTATTGGGTTGATCGCTAATTTTTGCAGGGTCTCCGGTTAAAGCTAAAATCGCCCTAATATTAAAATCGTTTGCACCTAAAAGGTCTGATTGGAGAGCAATTTTATTGCGATCTCTCATACTCATCGTTGCAATTACAGGCTTTTTAAACTGTGTTTGCAATCTTATAGCCGCAAGAATGGAGTTGTATTTGAGTTTTGCTAAAGGGTTATCGGTAGTGGTAAAACCATCCACCTTCTGAGCCAACTTTAACTCTTCAATTTTAGAGAGGATATTTTCTACAGTGGGAGAGTGACCTGGAGTTGTTTCTAAAGTGATATATCTTTCCTCTCTAAGCTTTTTTAGCAACGCTTCAAACATCAAAACCCTTTTTTTATATTTTTTCTATTTTAATCAAAAATTAGTTAAAATTTATTAAAAAGGAGTACCATGAAACTGTGTGTTTTCGATTTTGATTCCACTTTGATGGCTGGAGAGACTATCGATTTTTTAGCCCAAGAAGCTGGAGTTGGAGATGAGGTTAAAAAGATAACTCAAAAAGCGATGGAGGGAGAGTTAGATTTTTTTGAAAGTTTAATTCAGAGAGTGAAACTTTTAAAAGGGTTAGAAGTTAAAAAAGTTAATAAAATTTGCCAAAACCTCCCCTATATGCCGGGTGCTAAAGAGACTATTCAAGAGCTAAAAAAAAGAGGGATAAAAGTTATAGTTTTTAGCGGAGGTTTTAGAAACGCTACCAGCTACGCTAAAGAAAAACTTGGATTTGATGCAGATTTTAGTAATATTTTGCACGCAAAGGATGGGAGATTAACCGGATTGGTTGGCGGGGAGATGATGTTTAATTTTAGTAAAGGGGATATGTTGAGACGACTTCAGGAGTTGATGGGTATCTCCCCATATGAAACGATGGCGGTGGGGGATGGAGCTAACGATGCAAGTATGTTCAAGTATGCCAATAAAAAGGTAGCTTTTTGTGCAAAAGAGGTTTTAAAAAACCAAGCCAATATCATTATAGATACCCCAAACCTTTTAGAGATTTTAAAATTTATTTAGAGCTTGTAATAAAAAAAGAGGGAAATTTTTATGCTTTTGGATAGTGTAGATAGTTTTACTACTTACAACTTCAAACCCCTCTTTTTCTAGCAATTTTTCTAACTCTTTAGGTTTAAATCCAAAATGGAAAACCCCTTCATTTCCCCGAGAGTGAAAACTTCCATCTTCTGGATAAAGGTCGCAGATAAAAAAGTAACCTCCCTTTTTAACTCTTTTTCTAACCTCTTTAAAAAAAGGTTCAATTTTAGGGATGTGGTGTAAAGTCATTGAAGTAACCACTAGATCAAACTGCTCTTTACACTCTGTAATCTCTTTTTGATAAGCTCTAATAGTAGGAGATGGGGATTTTTGATTAAACACCTCAACCATTCCTTTAGAGGTATCTATCCCGATAATCTCTTTTGCAATATCGAGTAAGTTATAGCTTAAGAGCCCACTCCCACACCCAATATCTAAAATTTTGTACTTTTTGGGTTCAAT
>JAADFB010000026.1 GCA_013153095.1 Campylobacterota bacterium
AGTTAAAGAGGAAAAACCAGCAGCACCAGCCGTTCCAGATATGGGCGGAATGGGTGGAATGGGCGGAATGGGATTTTAATCCCTTCTGCCTCCTATTTAAAGACTACTCTTCCTAAAAATTCACATCTACAGTTACCTTATCTTCACTCTTAATCTAGTCCTATCCACAATCTACTCTTATTATCTCCCAATTTATTACGATAATATCTCTCACACTATTTTCAAGGTGTTAAATGTCGCTCTCGTCGCTTTTGCGTTATACAAAAAAGTTACGTTTGCTTTATGTTGAGGATAATGTTGAGGTTAGAGAATCTACTCTACTAGTTTTAAGGGAGTTTTTTGAGGATATTTTGGTAGCTAGTGATGGAACTCAAGGTTTAGAGCTTTTTAAAACCAAAGGTGCGGATTTAATAATCACAGACATAAATATGCCCAATATGAACGGGATCGATATGGCGGCAGAGATTAGAAAAATAGATCCCCAAATTCCTATTATCATAGTATCTGCCTATAATGAAGCTAGCTACTTTATGCAAAGTATAAAACTAGATGTAGAAGGGTATCTTTTAAAACCGATAGAGCTAGATCAGCTTATTTCGGTTTTTAATAAAGTGGTAGAGAAGATAAAATTAAAAGAGGAAGCTAAAGCTACTCTAAATCTTTTACACCAATACCAAGAAGCTACAGATGAGATCGCCGTAGTTTCAAAAATGGATACTAAAGGATACTTAACTTATGTAAATGAAGAGTTTTGTAAACTTTCTGGTTATTCCCAAAATGAGTTAATAGGAAAACCTTACAACCTAACCCACCACCCAGATACTCCAAAAGAGGTATACGCTCAAATAATAAAAAAGATCGTAAAAGAAAAAAAAAGCTGGAAAGGGATTTTAAAGAACCGCTCCAAATGGGGGGATAGTTTCTACCTTCAAACAGTTATTAAACCGATTTTAGGAATAGATGGTTCCATTTTGGAATATATCTCTATTGGACACGATATAACTGAAGTTATGAATCCAAAAAAACAGCTCCAAGACCTAATTTCTAACTCCTCTCAAACTTTAGTGATCCTTTTAAAAATAGAAAATTTTGAAGATATTGAACACTATTACGGAACATTTATCGCCCAAGCGATTGAAGAAAAATTTGAGAAAAAAGTGGAGCAATTCGCTAACTCTTTGTGTAGGTTTGAGCGGGTATACCCTTTGGGAGAAGGGGAGTTTGCACTGGCTAAAAAGTTAAAGGAGTGTGAAGAGTATAAAGAGGTTATAGAGAATATAAAAGCTAAAAAAAAAGAGTTACAAAATCTGCAAGTTGAAATATCTGGATTTGCTTATGATGTAAACACTTTAATAAGTGTAGCATATGGAAAAGACCCCTTAAGAAACGCAAAGTATGGAATGAAACTTCTAGAAAAAGAGGGATTAGATTTTATTTTAGCCAACAATTTAACCCAAAAGATGCAACAGGTAGCTAAAACCAATCTAAAAACTTTAGGAATAATCAAAGAGGCGATCGAAAAAGATCAAGTAATTCTTTACTATCAACCGATTATAGATAATCTCTCCCAAGAGATCGTAAAATATGAGACTTTACTACGGATTCAAACTCCAAGCGGAGAGGTTTTAACCCCTTTCCTTTTTTTAGATGTAGCCAAAAAATCCAAATATTACTCCCTTCTTACCTCAATCCTTTTTGATAAACTTTTTAAAATTCTTCAATCAACCTCAGCCCATTTTACTGTAAACCTCTCCGTATTAGATATTGAAAACGAGGATACTAAAGAGCTAATCTACTCTTACTTAAAAGGCTATCCTCAATTTTCGAACCGACTAACTTTTGAGTTATTAGAGGATGAGGACTCAAAAAATTTTAAAGCGATCAAAGAGTTTATCAAAGAGGTTAAGAAAATGGGGGTAGAGATCGCAATTGACGATTTTGGAAGCGGTTATTCCAATTTTGAGCGACTAATTGAGTATGCGCCCGATATTTTAAAAATCGATGGGACTTTAATAAAAGAGATTGATAAAAACAACTTCGCGTTAGATATTGTAGAAACAATTAACCGCTTTGCAAAAAGACAAAATATAAAAACGGTAGCCGAATTTGTAGAGAACAAAAAAATTTTTGAGATAATTTCTAGTTTAGGAATCGATTATTCTCAAGGTTACTATTTTGCTAAACCTAGCCCCTTTTTACAAAAGGAGCTACAATAACTACCCAATTTAAAATAAAAGCTTTAACCCCTTTTGTAATTTTAGGTTTTCTATTCCTTGTGCTTTCTTTTATTCTTTTTTACCTGCATTGGGAGAAGTTTCACTCCTACAAAAATTTAAAAGAGGGAATAGTTTTAACTACAAAAATCTCTAAAGCTATCCACCATTTCCAACAAGAGCGAGAACTTGCACTCTCCACCAACCTAAAAACACAAAAAGGAGTTGAAATATTACAACAGCTTTTAAAAACTAAAGACCATCTTCAACATCTCTCCCCTGCTATCTCTTCTTCTATTTCCAGTCTCTCCTCTTTAACCTCTTTATTAATTCAAACTTATAAAATCAAAGACCCTAGAAAGGTTCTTTCAAACTACTCTTTAATAAATGAACGACTTCTCTCTTCTATCTTTTCCATTCTTCAAATCTCTTCCGATCCCAATTTAACTAAGGCAATTTTGGCCTACTCTTTCTTTCTCCATATCAAAGAGAAAGCTAGCATAGAAAAAGAGTTAGCAAGGTCTTTTTTAAACGAGTCTACTTTAGAATTTCAAGAAGCTGTAAATCAACAACATCTTTATGAAAAGCTGTTTAAACAGATCGCTCCAACTTCTCTTTTTAAAAGTTATGAAGAACTATTTAAAGAAGGAGAGTTTAGTTCTGTAAAAGAGTTTAGGGAAGCGGTTTTAAGCCAAAAAGAGATAGAAGAGAATGAATTAAGAGGTTATTTACAAAGTATGTCGTTGAGGTTAGAAAAACTAAAAGCGTTTGAAGATTACTTAACCTCATCTATCTTATCTACGGTAGAAGAGCTACTTTCTAAAAGTTTTTATCACCTATGGCTTTATCTTCTCCTTTTTATGGCAATATTTGCAATTTTTATTTTAACTACTTTACAGATTTTAAGACTACTCAAAAAAAAGAGTGAGCTTAAAGGGATTTTGGATAGATATGTGATCAGCTCTACCACCGACCTTAGAGGAATAATTACCGATGTAAGCGAAGCGTTTTGTAAAATTTCAGGTTACTCTAAAGAGGAGCTAATAGGCAAGCCACACAATATCATTCGTCACCCCGATATGCCAAAAGAGGTTTTTAAACAGATGTGGCAAACTATTTCAAAGGGAAAAGTGTGGGAAGGAGAAGTGAAAAATAAAAAGAAAGATGGAGGTTCTTATTGGGTTAGAGCGGTGATCTCTCCTGTATACGATGAGAAAGGAAAAAGGATAGGTTATACCGCTGTAAGACAAGATATTACCGATAAGAAAAAGATAGAGGAACTTAATAAAACTTTGGAAGAGCGGGTCGCTAGAGAAGTTCAAAAAAGTAGAGAGAAAGATAAAAAGATGCTTCAACAATCTAGATTAGCACAGATGGGAGAGATGTTAAGTATGATAGCTCATCAGTGGCGACAACCCCTTTCTGCAATCTCTACAACCGCATCCGCCTTAAATATGAAAGCAAAGTTAGGTACTATCGATCCAACTAGTGTAAAAGAGTTAACCTCTAAAATTCTTTCCTATACACGCCATTTAAGTCAAACTATAGACGATTTTAGAGATTTTTTTAAAAGTGATAAAGAGAAACAAGAAACTAGTTGGAAAGAGATGATAGAGAGTGTGATGGGAATTATAGAAACTTCTTTACACAATAAAAATATCCAACTAATAAAACGGATTGAAAGCAACGCTATCTTTTACACCCATCCAAATCAAGTAAAACAGGTGATCCTAAATCTTATAAAGAATGCAGAGGATGTACTATTAGAACGAAAGGTTAAAGAACCCAAAATTACTTTAATTGCAAAAGACAATCTGTTAATTGTAAAGGATAATGGAGGAGGGATCGAGGAAGAGATACTACCAAAAATCTTTGATCCCTATTTTTCTACCAAATTGGAAAAAGATGGGACAGGATTAGGTTTATATATGAGTAAAACCATCATCGAAGACCATTGTAAAGGGAAATTATGGGTATACAATGATGAAGAGGGAGCGGTATTTGTTATTGAGCTTCCTCCAAAGGAAGCTGTGTCTTTAAATTCAAAAAAAGCTTCTTAACAACTTTTTCATCCAGAGAGCCTTTAAAATCGATCTGGTTCCTAAAAAGCAATTTTTCCCTTTCAAAAACTTCCAATCTCAAAAAGCCATCAAAATCGCTTCCAAACGCTTTAGAGTAGGCTGAGGTACACTGAGAGAGAAAATTGGAGGTGGTTTTAAGAGTAAAGGGACACTTTTTCGAGAAGGGGTAAAGCGGTTTTAAAAGCTCTTTAATTAAAAGATTATCACTTTGAAGAGTTAGACATTTTATCTTAGTAGAGGCTGTCGTATAGTGGCGTTGATATATCTTCTTTTCACAGCCCAAGAGGGTCGCTAAAAGCAACCCTACCAAAAGTTTAGATCTCACCTTGATGGGCTTTATGGGCGGTTATCCAATCCTCTATATTACCAGTAAACACAAATACATTCTGGTAACCTAAAATTTCCAAATACGCCTTTACTCTACTTGCAAACAACCCTTTCAAGCAAGCAGTTACAATAACTGTAGTTTTATCTTCTGGGAGTATGTCTACATAATCTGTAAACTCTGGATAGGGAGTATAATATGCATCGGGAATATTTGCTTCCTCTGCATTTTCTCCATTGACCTTCTGAGGGGGTCTTACATCTAATAAAATAGCACCCGCTTCTTTAACCAACTCGATAGCTCTTTTTAGATCGACATTTCCCAGCTCAGGTTTTTCTTTATTAAAATCGATCTGCTCTTTAATTCTCTCCAACACATCTTGCTCAAATTTACTAAACTTTGCCATTTACACCTCCTTAATTTTTGGGCAAATTGTAAACAACTTTTTGTATATTTTCTGCTACTTTTGTTACAGTCCCGGTAGACGAGGTATCTTTTTCAACTTAGAATTTCTACAATACCAACCCCACCCTTTTTTTAGCCAATGGCCTACTATTGGCATAGGGATCATCAATCCTCTTTTTTCACTTCTATATACAAAAGCAGCCCCATCTCCACTATCCATTACACATAAGATATTTAAGTGAGGTAGATAACTTTCTTTTTCTCCCTTTTTAACTCCCGCATCGATAGCGATATTGTTGGCGGTGTTTCTAGCCATAACCTCAGCTATGTGTCCTTGTTTAGCCCTCCATTCAGGCCCCTCAATATACGCACTATCTCCTATCGCATACACTTTTGGATAATCTTTAACTTCACAATACTCATCTATTAAGATAAACCCCGCTTCGCTTAAAGGTAAGCTACTTTCTTTAAAAACCGGATGTCCTATATTTGCTGGGATGAACATTGTAAAGTCACTCTCAAGCTTGCTATCATCTTCAAAGATAATCCCATCTTTTTCAAACCGCTTAATCTTTTTACCAAAATGTTTTTTGATATTGAGTCTATTGAAGAAAGTATCCATCATCTTCAAAGCTTGAGGGCCTAAGCGCTTTCCTGGCTCTTTCATTGTAGCTACAAAGGTTAATTCAAACTTATCTCTCAATTTTTTCTTTTTTAGGTAGTTGTGGAGGTTAAACATCATCTCAAACGCTGGACCACCTCTAACTGCTGTGGTATCTTTTGGATTCCCTCCAAACCCCATTACAACTTTTCCTTCTCTCTTTTCACACACCAATTTATCTATCACATCCCGCATCTGTTGAGCTTCTTTAGGCTCTCCACAAATAGAAAGGTAGTTCCCCTCCCCTTCATATTTCATCTTATCCGCACCCATTGCAATAACTAAATAATCTCCCTGATACTCTCCTTTTTTTCCTATCCCTTTTTTTTGAGATGGATCAATTTTTACAATCTCATCTTGAATATAGTTAAAGTTATGAACCCTAGCCAACTCTTCTAAAGGGATACATACATCACTAAATTCAGCTTCATACACCGGTATCCAAATAGAGGTAGGATAGATATACATAAAAGGGCGAGGACTAACTAAATCTACATCAAACCCCTCTTTTTTTAAAAAAATGGCACTCTCAACACCTGCAAACCCTCCTCCTAAAACTACAACTTTCTTCACTTGCTACTCCTTTAGTAGTGTCTAATTCTTTGCTCTTGTGGGATGTTTAGCTCTTTCTCCCCCGCATTCCAAAAATAGTAACGGGCTAACGCATAAAAAACCCCTAACACCAACCCACTAATAATCACCCACATAATAGTTTTACTCTTCTCTTTTGATTGAGTTCCTTTGTAATCATCTAGCTCTCTTAAGGTTGGTTCTCCATACTCATCAAACCCCTCTTTCTTCACCTAACTCTCCTTAGTGGCGTAAAAATCTCTCTAAATTTTCTAAAGTGATCTCCTCACACTCCTCTTTTTGACACTTTTGCAAAGCTTCTTTTACTGTGATCCTCTCTTCACCCGGATAGTAACATTTTACCCCCTCACTAGAAAGGAGCATAAAGGGCTTGCGCCCAATATGCTTAGTTATCACTTTATCCACTCCCCCCTGTAACAGCCAGCTTACTACATTAATTCCACCATCAAAAGGGTTTCTTTTAATCTCTACATTTCCCTCTTCATCTACAAAGGCAAACCATTTAGCGTGTCCAAATAAAGGAGAGATAGCGGGGTCTTCCTTATTGGTTTTTACAGGAATTGCTACCACTTACTCCTCCTTTTTTAGATGCTCTTGATAGATATCCCAGCGAGGGAATACAAAGATAGTATCACGATATACCACAATTTTCTCAGGATCATCTACCGCATACGCTTTTATTTTGATTGGGATTGGGGTATCTTTGGTGGTATCTTTAGCTAACACTTTATCAGTGTAAAGAATTACAACTTTTTTAACCTTTTTACCCGGTACCACATCAAAAGGTTTTTTGGGTCTAGCGATTTTTATGTCTGGATTATCCACTACTTCAAAGTAATAGGTGTGTTTTTTGGTATCGGTATTTTGGAAAAGAAATACATAGGTGTTTTTAACTTTCCCATCGGGAGTAATTTTATAAAGTTGGCTAGTTCTATTGATGTTTAAGAGCATATGCTCCTTTTTGCTTCCCATATAAAACAGCGCTACAAAAGCGATAGCTAACATTACTAAATAGGCAATGATTCTAAATCTAAAAACTCTAGTGGGTTTCCCCGTTTCTAAAGAGTAGTAACTAGTCCATCTTACTAAAC
>JAADFB010000008.1 GCA_013153095.1 Campylobacterota bacterium
TGGCTGGTTTTGGTGGGGTTATGGTAGGTAGAGTGGTGGCCAGGGGCGGAATCGAACCGCCGACACAGGGATTTTCAGTCCCTTGCTCTACCGACTGAGCTACCTGGCCGTTTGGTGAGTAAAATTATACTGGAAAAATTTAAAAGTTAGCTTAAAACATACCGTTTAAAAAGTTCTCCCCGCTCTTTATAATTTTTGAACTGATCTAAACTTGCGCAAGCTGGAGAAAGCAAACCCACTTCCCCTTTTTTCAAAACTTTTTTTATCTCTTCAACCGCTTTCTTTAAAGTGTTAGCTTCTACATATTCTACTTTATATTTTTTTGCCAAGCTTACAATCTCCTCTTTAGCACTTCCGATAGCATATACCCTTACCTCTTTTAGATATGGGAAAAGGGGTTCTAAACTAACTCCCTTACTATCACCTCCTAAAATTAGATGAACCTTTTTCCCTTTGTACCGTTTTAAAGCTTCTAAAGTCGCATCCAAATTTGTAGCTTTGCTATCATCTACCCATAAGCGACCCTCTTTATCAAAAAACTCTTCTTGTTTATGGGGTTCTATCTCAAAAGAATTGATAGTTTCATAATCTTTTGTAAAAAAGAGAATCTCTTTTACCGCTAACGCTAACAAGGCATCTAGAAGAAAAGCTCCTTTAAACTTTATCTTCTCTATCTCAAATCCAAACCTCTTAGCTAAATCCTCTACCCCTTCATATCCAATTAAATACCCTTTTGTAGGTAGGTTTTGATATTTTTTAGGAACTAAAGCGATCTCCCCTTCTTGAAGCATTTTTATAGGTTTTAGTTTCGCTTCCTCATACGCTTTAAAACTGCCGTGCCACTCTAAATGGTCTGGAGTTATGGGAAGTAAAACATAGAGATTAGGTTTTGCAATAGTGGTATAATGGAGGGTAAACGAGCTAGTTTCCAATACCCAAATAGGAGCGTTTATATCCAACAATGCTAAAGGAGTTCCTATATTTCCTCCACTAACGGCTCCTTTGGATTTTAAAAGATGGGTTATCATTTGGGTGGTAGTAGTTTTTCCGTTAGTTCCACTTACCCAGATAGAAAAAGGCATTCTGGATGCAAAAAAATCGTATTCGCTTATTAGATGTTTTGCTTTTTTGATAAGAGGATGGTTAGGTGGAATTCCTGGACTTGGAATTTCAAGGGCAGATTTTAGAGGATCAAAAAAGGAGATGGGAAGGTGTACAAACCCTTCGCTATCGATATACTTTTCTTCAATATCTTCAAAAAAGATTCCTCCAAACCTTTTAGCTAAAGCTTTTGTCGTTTTTCCACTTCCAAAAAGAGTCATCATCGAATCTTTAAAGTGATAAGTGCTATCAAATTGGAGATCAAAGCTACAATCCAAAACCTAACTATAATTTTACTCTCACTCCAGCTTTTTTGTTCAAAGTGGTGGTGGATTGGAGCCATCAAAAATACTCGCTTTCCCCTCAATTTAAAACTTCCAACCTGAATAATCACCGACAACGCTTCCATAACAAACACAAACCCAATAATAATCAATAAAATCTCACTTTTGGAGATAACCGCCATATATCCTATAAAAGCACCTAAAGGTAAACTTCCACTATCACCCATAAACACCTCCGCAGGATGGCAGTTATACCACAAAAACCCTATTAAACTCCCAGCAAACGCCGCGGCGATAACTGTAACCTCTCCAACTCCAATAACTTTAGGCAAGAGTAGATACTCACTTAAAACTGCATTCCCGGTAATGTAAGTGATAATTCCTAACGTGGCTAATGCAAAAATGGAAGGGACAGTAGCCAATCCGTCTAAACCATCGGTTAAATTTACCGCATTTGAAGTAGCAACTATTACCAATGTCCAAAACAGAATCGCCCCATATCCCATATCAAAGAGAGGGTATTTATAAAAAGGAACGTACAAATTTGTATTTAACTTGGCCACAAAAAGCAAAAAAAGAGAAAGAAAAAAAGCGCTAAAGAGTTGAAGTAAAAATTTAGCTCTAGGAGTTAAACCACTTTGATTAGATTTTTTTACCACCTTCCCATAATCGTCAATCAATCCAATCAATGAGTAGGATAAGATCACGAAAAAAGCCCCTAACACATAAGGATTATGCAATTTTACTGTAATAAAAGAGGCGGTTAAAGTGGAAAGGATAAAAGTTAACCCCCCCATCGTAGGAGTTCCGGCTTTTTTCTTATGACTTTCCGGTGCTAAGGAGTAGATAGGCTGATGGGAATGTTTGGAGTTTGCCCAAAGAATAAAACGGGGAATGTAATAAAGAGTGAAAATAAACCCTAAAAAAAACGCAACCCCAGCTCTAACCGTGATATATTGGAAAAGGTTTAGATGATAAATCTCATATAGATAATACAACATCTACTCTCCACCCTCTACAAATTTAGAGAGAAAAATGTTACAACAAATTGGTTTATAATACCACAAATCGTAACTTTTTTAATTATCGGCACTTTTTTACAATCTTGCCTACTTATTTAAAAAACCGTACAATAAAAAAACAGTTTTTTTAAGGAGAAAAGATGAAATTTAGCGGTAAAAATGTTTTAGTTACAGGTGCAAGTAGAGGTATAGGAGCTGAGATCGCTAAGGTTTTGGCGGGATATGGATTGAAAGTATGGATAAATTATAGAAGTTCCGCAACAGAAGCCGATAAAATAAAAGAGGAGATCGAAAGTAATCAAGGGGTGGCGGCAGTTATAAAGTTTGATGTTTCTAATGAGAAGGAGTTTATCGAGGGAATAAAAACTATTTTAGATAGTGATGGAGAATTAAGTTATTTAGTGAATAATGCAGGAATTACTAAAGATAAACTTGCCCTTAGAATGAGTGTAGAAGATTTTGAGAGCGTAATTAAAGCTAATTTAACTAGTACTTTTATCGGATGTAGAGAGGCGTTGAAGGTGATGAGTAAAAAACGGTTTGGAAGTGTGGTTAATATCTCCTCCATTGTAGGAGAAAGTGGTAACGCGGGACAGGTTAACTATTCTGCAAGCAAAGGTGGGGTTATCGCTATGACAAAATCTTTTGCATTAGAGGGAGCAAGTAGAAAGATTAGATTTAACTGTGTAACTCCAGGCTTTATAGCTACAGATATGACCCAACACCTTAAAGAAGAGATAAAAAACGCCTATATCTCAAAAATCCCTCTGGGAAGATTTGGAGAACCTAAAGAGGTTGCAGAAGCGGTAGCTTTTCTTTTAAGTGATCATTCTAGTTATATCACAGGAGAGACTTTAAGAGTTAACGGTGGAATGTTGATGTAAGGGAGATAAGATGAAAATAAATACCTATTTAATTAGAACGATAGATGATATGTTGAGCTTGGAAACTATCAAGCTCGCATTGGTAACAGGCGTTCCAATTTTGCTTTTATGGTTAGGAATTGGGTGGATACTTTGGGAACCGGTAACAGCTTTAACTTCTACTATTATCTCTTGGATCCCCTTTTCGATCTTAAAAGCTAACGGTGCGCTGATAATAACCTTTTTTTTATGGCTTATAGCGGTTTTGGTAAGTTATGCTCTTTTTATTGGTCTTTTTAGCGGATTTTTGCTAGGGGGAAAGCAAGAAAGAAAATTTGAGGCTATTAACTTTAGTTTAATCTTTCTCTTTTCCATCTTTTGGGCTGGGGTAATTTTGTTAAATTGGGATTGGCTAAATAGTGAGATTCAACGCTTTTTAGCTCTTTTGCCGTTTGAAACCATTTCGCAAGGCCTTTCTTGGTTATTGGCAATCTATCTTTTTTATAATCTGTTTTTAATCAATGAGTATTTTGTAGTTTTTCTTTTTAGAAAACCTTTTATTGAAGGGTTGCTTGAAAGATACGGAATTTCACCAGATACTAATAAAAAATCTCTTTCTAGATTTAAAACCTATTTCACCCTTTATCGTGATATGTTTTGGTTTTTTATCGCTTCTTTATTGATTTTACCGGTACTTTTTATTCCAATAGCCAACTTTTTAGCGGTTTGGTTTTTATGGGCGTGGCTTTATAAAGAGTCTGCCTTTATAGGAGTTTGCTCTTTAATTTGTGAAGAGAAGGAGTTGGAAGAACTTAGAGAGCATAAAGCGTATTTTGTAGTAACTGCACTTAGCTCTGCTCTTTTAAATTTTATCCCTATAATTAACATTTTTACCCCATTTTTTGTAATGACGCTCTATTTTCACTGGATTTTAGAGCATAAAAAAACAGCTTAGGGCGTTACCGCCTTAAGTTAAAGAGGTGGTTTGATAAAGTTTCATCAGCTCTATATAGAAATCTTTTTCGGTATGTCTTTCCATAATGCCGGGGTTGGGAATTAGATCGGCGTACAGTTTTTGTAGATTTTTAAACCTATTTGGGAACAACTCACTTAAAATAATTGCGCTTATCTCTTTTCTTACAAGTACCGCAGGGGGTAAAATCCCTAACTCCAACAACTCTAAAATCGATTCTGCGTGATAGGAGATATGGTGATGAGTTCCGTGGGGACAGGTGTTTGTACTAACTAACGTTTTACACTCATCACAATAGACAAACTCGCTAATAGTTTCGATCTCTATATTTATCCCTTTAAACTGATCAAAAACACTTTTTAAACTGTTTTTATCATAATAAAGCCCTAATCCGGCGTGATTTTGCCCTACCACCAACCTATTACAGCCAAAGTTTTGAGCTACAATCGCATCCAAGATCAACTCATTAAATCCTGCAAAGATATAGGTGTTTTCTAAGGGGACTAGTACAACTCTATTTTTAGGAAGATAGTTTGAGATAAAAAAGTCTAAGGTCTTTTTTCTAAGCTCATAAGAAAACCTCTCTTTTACATACGGTTTTAAAAGAAAAATAACTACTAGATCGCTACTTTCTAAGGTTAATCTAATTAAACGCTCGTGGGCGCGATGAAGAGGTTTTGCTGCCATCATTATCGCTGAAACGTTTTTAGCTTTTATCTTTTTTTTAAGCTCCCTTATCTCCTCTTTTGCCTTTTTAACCTCCTCAAACTCCACCCAAAACTTTCCACTCACCGCATATTTTCCCAATCTAGAAAGGGTAGCCTCGATTCCGGGATGGGATAGATCGGTCGTTCCATAGATAGTTTTTAACCGCTCGATAGGATCGATTTTAAACACCTCTTCTACTTCGATCTCTCCCACCTTTTTAGAATTAACTATTAAATCTAACCTATCTCCCGTTTTGCTCTCTTTTAACACTTTTTCATTTCTCTTTCCACTGGGAGCTAAGATAAAAGGGAAAGGGAACGCTTTCCCTTTATACTCTTTTTTCTCTTCAACCTCTCTAGCTTCTTTCTCATTCATCAATTTATCAACGGGATGTAAAAGCCCCTCTTGAGCTAAAGCTAATGTTGCAAGCGCTTCTTGATCGATAAAAAGCTGATTACTTTTTCTTGAAGATTTCATACTTTTTCCTCTTCTCCCATAAACTCTTCCTAGATATTCCTAGTTTCTTTGAAAGAGTAGTATCGGGGAATTTGTACTGATAGTTAAGAATGATATATTTTACATACTCATCGATCGTTAAAATATCGTTACGATCAAAAATCTTATTTTCACTTTTTAATTCTATAACTGGAAAAGGGAACTCGCTCTCATCTACATTATCGGTAGTAGAGATTAACGCCCGTTTCTCTTTTATTATCTCTAAAAAGTTTTGCTTCTCACTCTTTTTTAAAGTTTGATAGTCGATGATGTAAAGGAGCTGGGAAGAATTTTCCCCTTTTATCTTGTTCAACGCCCCTTTTTGCGCTAAAGAGTAGAATTTAAACGGCTCTTGAAGCTCTTGAGAAAATCTAAACGCGTACGCGTCGGCACATTTTTGATAGTTTGTTTTTAAAAGAAGCGGTAAAGACTCTTTGATATTAACCTCTTTAGAAGGAAGTCCTTTGAAAAGGTTGTTTAAGTAAGCCTTAAAAGCTTGATTCTCCTTTTGCATCTTCTCATGCTCTACAAAATGTTTTATCTTTCTAATCAACTCCTCAATCATAAACGGCTTTAAGATGTAATCATTAGCCCCCATTGCTAAAGGGGTAGAAACAGTGTCTTGAGAGATGTAAGAAACTAAAAGGATGATGATTTTATCCTTAAACGCTTCCACTACCGGGGCGAAATTTTGTCCGTTTATATTGGTAGAGAGAAGCACCACATCGTAATCTCTATTTTCCAACGCCTCCTTAATTCCAGCCGCTATATCGCAAGAGAACCCTATTTCGCTTAATCTGGTAGAGATACTTTGAGCTAAGTAGATCTCATTTTCTACTATCAACACTCTCATAATTGGCTCCAATCTATAAGTTGTAGTTGTGCTAAAGCAAAAACAGCAATCCCCTCCTCCCTTCCTACAAACCCCAACTTTTCGGTGGTTGTAGCTTTGATATTGATAAAATATTTGGGAAGCTCTAAGAGAGTAGCTAAGGTGGTTTGAATTGTATTTTTGTAAGGAGAGATTTTTGGTTTTTGAGCAATAATAGTAATATCCACCTTTTCTATCTTAAAACCGCATCCTTTTAACAGTTTTACCACTCTCTTTAGTAATACTTTAGAATCGATACCCTCATAGGAGGGGTCGCTTGGAGGAAACAGCTCTCCAATATCCCCAAAGTTTCCCGCTCCTAGGAGAGCATCGATTAAAGCGTGAATTACCACATCTGCATCACTATGCCCTTTCAATCCAAAAGGAACATCTATCTCAACCCCTCCTAAAAACAGCTTTCTAGATGGATCAAAAGGGTGAACATCAAACCCCTCTCCCACCCTTACACCTTTTGAAGGGGGTTTTAAACAACTTAAAAACTTTAAATCCTCTTTAAAAGTTAATTTAATCTGCTCTCTATCTCCTTCTACATACTCCACCTCCTTACCTAAAGCTCTAATTGCACTGCTTTCATCTGTAAACTCTCCTTTTTTGTACGCTTCTTCTAAAAGCTTTTTATCAACTAGTTGAGGTGTTTGAATTAGCTTCACCTCCTCCCGTGAAATTGTTTCATTTTTATACACAACCGTATCTGGAGGAGAGATGAAAGGTACTACACACGCTTTACCTTTGTGAGTTAAGAGGCGTTTTACAACCTCCTCTTTTACACATACTCTAGCTATATCACTGATTAAAACATAAGGGGAAGTTATAAATTTTAAGGCGTTTTGTACCGACTCTTGTCTAGTTTTACCTCCAGCTACCACTTTCTCATC
>JAADFB010000076.1 GCA_013153095.1 Campylobacterota bacterium
ACGGTGATAGTTAAAAACGGGACTTTAAAAGTTGGGGATTATGTGGTTTGTGGAGTTGCTTATGGAAGAGTTAGGGCGATAATTGATGATTTAGGAAAACAGATTAAAGAGAGAAAACCTAGTGAACCGGGAGTTGTAGTAGGGCTTGATAAAGTGCCTCCAGCTGGAGAGATAATGATCGCGGTAAAAGATGCTGAAGAGGCTAGAATGTATGCTCAACGAAGGGCGGAGTATGAGCGTCAAAAAGAGCTAAGTAAAACTACAAAAGTTACTTTAGAAGAGTTAAGTCAGCTTGTTAAAGAGGGACAGCTTAAAAAACTTCCAATAATTATCAAAGCGGATACACAAGGAAGCTTGGAAGCTATCAAAGGAAGTTTAGAAAAACTAAAAAACGAGGAGGTTAAAGTCAATATTATCCATTCAGGGGTAGGGGCGATTAGCGAAAGCGATGTAACGTTAGCCGATGCAAGTGAGAATGCAATAATTTTAGGTTTTAATGTAAGACCTACCGGAAATGTTAAGGAGAAAGCAAAACAGCTAGGGGTAAACATTAAAACCTATTCTATCATCTACGACCTCATCGATGAGGTTAAAGGGTTACTAAGTGGTATGTTAAGTCCAATTATCAAAGAGGAAACTATTGGACAAGCGGAAGTTAGAGAAACTTTTAACGTACCTAAAGTTGGAACGGTTGCGGGATGTTTCGTAACCGATGGAACTATTGAAAGAAACGCTAAAGCTAGAGTGATCCGAGATGGAGTAGTGATTTACGATAGCAAGATTAGCTCTTTGAAGCGGTTTAAAGATGATGTAAAAGAGGTAAGTAAAGGGTATGAGTGTGGGTTGATGATAGAAAATTTTAACGATATAAAAGTTGGTGATGTGATTGAGGTATATAAAGAGGTTGAGGAAGCGGCTACTCTTTAAGGATTAAAAAATGAAAAAAGGTTTAAAAGAGAAACGGGCAGGCTCTTTGCTTAGAGAGCTGTTAGCAGAAGCTTTAGGTAATTTAGATGATGAAAGGTTACACGGGGTAACTGTGGTAGAAGTGGATGTTAAGCGGGGAATGTATGATGCGGATGTTTATATCGATAAATCGATCTACTCCCCCCAAGAGCAAAAGGAGATTTTAAAAGCTTTAAAAAAGGCTTCTCCTTTACTTAGAGCTTACTGTCTAGAGGCAAGTGGATGGTTTAAATGTCCAAAATTTCATTTTAAGTTTGATGAGTCATTAGAACAGCAAGAGAGGATAGAGAAACTTTTCTCCAAAATAAAGGAAGAGCGATGAGCTTAGAGCAGGAGATAAAACAGATTGTAGAAGGGTGTAACGCAAAACTTTACGATATTGAAACTGTAACGGAGAGAGGAAAAAAAATCTATCGCGTTACTATCGTTTCCCCTGACGGGATCGATTTAAATAAATGTGCGGAGGTTTCTAACCTTATCTCTCCGCTTTTAGATGTAAATCCTCCCATTAAAGGAGAATACAACTTAGAGGTTAGTTCTCCGGGATTGGAAAGAAAGCTTAAAAAACTCTCCCATTTTGAGCATTCTATAGGAGAAAACGTAAAAATCACTACCAAAGAGGGAAATGTAGTAAAAGGGAAACTTACAGCGGTTAAAGATGGAAAAATCTATCTTGAAAATAAAGAGCCGATAGAGTTTGAAGAGATCGCCAACGCAAAGACCTATGTTGAATGGTAGATTTAGATCACTTCTATATGCAAGCTATCCTCCAGGAGGCTTGGAAATATCAACTTCTTACCTATCCCAATCCCGCCGTTGGAGCGGCGGTTTTGTTGGATGGGAAACTTCTTTCAATTGCCGCGCACCAAAAAGCGGGAGGTCCCCACGCTGAGGTTTTAGCGATCAAAGAGGCTTATTACCGCCTTAGTCAAGATAAGGATATTTTAAAAATCTCCTCCGCCTTACATCTTCATAACTATCTTCAAGCTAGAGCTACTAAGTTTTTAAAAGGCGCTACGCTCTATGTCACTTTAGAACCTTGCTTTCACTTTGGAAAAACTCCTCCCTGCTCCTTGCTTATAAAAAATTTGGGATTTAAAAGGGTGGTTATTGGAACTTTAGACCCAAATCAAAAAGCCTCAGGGGGAGCTTCCTATCTAAAAAATCACAATATCCAGGTTGAAGTAGGGGTTTGTAAAAAGGAAGCCAAGCTATTAATTGAACCGTTTGTAAAGTGGAGTAGAAAGAGATTTATCTTTTTTAAATACGCCCAAACTCTTAACGGATCCGTTAAAGGGGGAGTTATTAGCTCTTTAGCTTCTAGGAAACTGGTTCACTCTTTAAGAGAGTTGGTTGATCTTTTGGTTATTGGGGGAAATAGTGTAAGGGTAGATCGACCTATCTTAGATAGTAGATTGGTAAAAGGAAAGCCTCCAGATGTTTTAATCTATTCTCGAAGGAAACGATTTGATCTCTCAATTCCCCTTTTTAAAATCCCAGATAGAGAAGTGTTCATTGAAGACTCTTTAGAAAAACTTGAAGATAAAAAATTTATAATGGTAGAAGGGGGGGAGGGGATGTTAAAAGCGTTAAGACATCTAGTGGATTGGTATATGATTTTTGTTGCTCCAAAGATGGGACTTGAAGAGAATTATCGCCTTTTTAAAAAGATAGAATTTTTACATTTTGATAAAGTTGATAGAGACTTGTTAGTATGGGGAAAAAATGGATAAACAAAAAGAAGTAGTAAAGATGTTTGATCAAATTGCCAGCCGTTACGATCTAGCCAATAGAGTACTTAGTTTTGGAAGTGATATTTTTTGGCGTAAAGAGGCGTGCAAAAAAGCTTACCGATTGTACGATAATAAAAATATCCAAAAAGTTGTAGATGTTGCGTGCGGTACAGGAGATATGTTGAGATTTTGGGAAAAGGTAGCAAAACAAGAGGGGGTTGAGGTAAAAGAGTTTATTGGCGTTGACCCTTCTAAAAAGATGTTAGAGATCGCTAAAAAGAAGTTTCCCAATTTCTCTTTTTTACAAGCGTACGCCCAAAATCTTCCTTTAGAGAATGAAAGCAGTGATATTGTAAGCATCACTTACGGGCTTAGAAATGTAACTCAACGAAAAGAGGCTTTAAAAGAGTTCTTTAGGATTTTAAAACCTAAAGGGATTTTGGTAATTTTAGAGTTTACACGAAAGGAGAAAAAGGGGGTAGTTGATCTTGTAACTGGGTTTTATTTAAAAAAAGTTCTCCCAGTTGTAGGAGGTTTGATCTCGGGAAATAAAGAAGCGTATGAGTATCTCCCTAACTCTATTGAAAACTTTTTAAGTACTCAAGAACTAATTGAGGAGTTAAAGGAAAACGGTTTCTCAATCTCTTACACTAAAGGTTACTCGTTTGGGATCTCTACCCTATTTATCGCTCAAAAATTATGAGGAATTTTATAAAAAATGTTAGATTAAAAGTTTTTATCCTTTTTCTAATCCCCGCCGTTGGGCTAGTTTACTTTTCTAGCTCTTTTGTGTATGAAAACTATCAAAAGTATAAACAATCCCTCTACCTTGAGGATGCGATCGAATATGTGAGTAAAGCGTTAAGTTTAATGCGAGAGATTCAAAAGGAGAGGGGACTCTCTTTAGCGTGTTTAGAGCAAAAAAAGTTTTGTAACGATTTAAAAAAGCAATATAGTAGAACCGATGTGATGAAGAGGCGGTTTTTACTCTACCTTCTCAAATACGATCCCCCTGCAGAGCTAAAAAAAAGTTTAAAAGAGTTAGCCCTCTCTTTAGGCAACCTTCAAAGTTTACGAGATGCTATTAGAAGAGAAAATTCTAACCACTTAGAACTTTTAGATCGTTACAGCGATATCATCTCGAAGATTTTGGATTCTACCGCAATTTTAGAAAAGAGCTACATCAATACCCAACTCTTTAAACTTGTAATTAGCTTTAACAAAATTTTAGAGATAGCCGAGATAAATGGACAAGAGCGAGCGCTGATTTTGGACCTTCTCTATCACAAAACTCCAAACAAAGAGGTGTTAAGAAAACTGGAAGAGTTAGAAAATGAATTAAAAAGCGTTAGGACTATTTTGGATAAAAATATGCCCTATCAAGTTACTATCATTTTTCAAAATAGAATACCTAGAAAGTTTGAGCGAAGTTATGAGTTTATTAAACACAGTATCATCTATAGACACAATTTCGATCTTTTAACTACTAAAGAGTGGTGGATAGTGGCAACTAGCTATATCGATCGTCTTTTTAGGATAAATGAAGCGATTTTAAAGCTTGTGGTGGAGTATAAAAATGGATTGAAAAAGGAAAGCCTAAACAACTTTTATGTAAGTGCACTACTATGGCTAGCTTCGGTAATCTCGCTGTTGGTGTTTTTAAGGATTTTTTCTAAGGTGTTAAACGATTTTTTAAGATATGTGAAGCTAACCAATTTAGAAAAACATTTTTTTAAAACTTTCTCAGAATTCTCTCAAAATCTGTTGTTTGTAGAAAATACCAACTCCCTGCTAGGTTCTTACGCAATTCTTTTAAGCAAAACCGGTTTTTTTAAGTTTGTGTATGTGATCGATTGTAATACCAAAGAGGTGTTAGTTAGTGAAAATATTCCCATTTCAGCAATAAAACACAGCTCTCCTAAACAGCTTCAACACCTCATCAAAGAGGTACAAACTAAAGGCACTTACAAAATCGCAAGGATTAAAGTTAGAGATTGTAAATATTTTGAAAATGTGAACGCGATAGGATGTTTTCCACTGATTTTAAAAGATAGATGTAAATACCTTTTAATCGTAGCAGTAGAAAATAAACGAGACTTTGGGGTAAAGATAATCGATCTGATTTTGAAGATGAACGAACTTTTCTGTTTTGCGATCGAAAAGTTTGAAACTCAACAAAAAGAGAAAGAGCTAAAAGAGGAATTAAAACTTATTGGACAAACCTTTGAAACCCACGAGGCGATAGTAATAACGGATAAGAATGGAAATATCCAGCGAGTAAATAAGGCGTTTGAAGAGATTACAGGATACACTCAAGAGGAGGTACAGGGTAAAAACCCTTCCATTTTGAAATCGGGAAAACATGACAAAGAGTTTTACGCTCAGATGTGGGATGATATAAAAAATAAAGGATACTGGAAAGGAGAGATCTATAACAAAAAAAAGGATGGGACTATCTACCCTGAAATCCTTTCTATCACCGCAATAAAAAACGATAAAGGTGAGATAACCAACTATGTCTCCCATTTTTTTGATATTAGTGATCTAAAAGAGGCTCAAGCAGAAAATGAAAGAAGGGCTAACTACGACACCTTAACGGAAGTGTTTAATAGAAAAAAGTTGTTAGAAGAGCTAGAAATTGTTAGAAACTTAGCTAAAAAGGGTGGGTTTTATAACGCCTTTTTGTTTATAGATTTGGATAACTTTAAACAGATAAACGACTCCTATGGACACAGTGTCGGAGATAAAGTTTTGGTTGAGGTAGCCAATAGGTTAAGATCGATCAAAAAAGAGAGAGATATTTTAGCTAGACTTGGAGGAGATGAGTTTGCATTTATTCTAGTGGATATTTCAAAAGATGTAGATAAAGCTATAAAAGCCGCTTCGATAGTAGCTCAAAAACTGATCGATGAGTATTCTAAACCGGTAAAAGTTGATGATTTAGAGTTGGAGATAGGGTTTTCTATTGGAGTGTTTATCTTTCCAACAACCGAAAAAAATGCGGAAGAGATCATTATCAACGCCGATATAGCGATGTACCACAATAAACGAAACGGAAAAAACGGTTTTAGTTTCTACAACGAAAAGCTGGATATAGAGTCTAAACAGTTCCTTTATATGAAAAAAGAGATAGAAGAGGGGTTAAAAAGAAAAGAGTTTTTATTACACTATCAGCCTAAAGTGGAAGCTCAAACCTCTTCCATTGTAGGTTTTGAAGCACTTTTAAGATGGAATTCCAAAAGTATGGGTTTTCTCTACCCGGATAAGTTTCTTCCTTATGCGTATGGCAACAACCTTTTATACAAATTTACAAACTTTGTAATCGATGAGGTGTTTAATACCTTAACTGAGTGGAAAAAGGAGGGGTTGGAGGCAACTATTGCGGTAAACATTTCAACCGAGCAGTTCAATAATCGCAGTTTTATGAATAAACTGGCTAAAAAGATGGAAAATCCTCTAAGCCGTTATATCGTCTTTGAAATTGTAGAAGATGCGTTTATCAAAGACGCCTCTTATGCGATAAGTTTGATCGAAGAGTTTAAAGCTTTAGGGGTTAAGTTTGCAATAGATGATTTTGGAACCGGGTATTCCTCTTTAAACTATCTTAGAAAACTCCCAGTAGACGAGATAAAGATCGATAAAAGCTTTGTGATGGATATGTTTAACGATAACAACGATGAGATTGTAAAAAAGATTGTAGAGATCGCTAAGGTGTTTCACTTTAAAGTTACCGCAGAGGGAGTTGAAAATAAAAAGAGTGTTGAGTTTTTAAGATCGATAGGGTGCGACTATTTTCAGGGATTCTATTTTAGCCGTCCGGTAGAAAAAGAGAGCGCTAAGGAGATGTTAAAGGAGCAGTTGGGTAGTGAAAAGAAAACGCAAGAAGTGTCGTTCCAATCAAGTTAAACTATTTGTATATGGAACTTTAAAAAGAGGCTTTTCCAACCACAACTTTTTAGAAGAAGCCACCTTTTTAGACAACGCCATTACCTTAAAATCTTACCTTCTTATTAGCCCAAAGAAAGAGTACCCCTACCTTCTAGAACAAAAGGGAAAAAAGGTAGAGGGAGAACTGTATTGCATTAAGTACAAAGATTTAAAAAAGATTGACCGTCTCGAAGAAAGCGGTAGCTACTATCTTCGCAAAAAGATAAAAGTTAAAGATTCTCAAGGGTTTATCCATTTAGCTTTTTGTTACTTTTTAAAAAAACCACTGAGATGGAATAGAAAAGGAGAAAAAAGTTTTAAGCGTATTTTAATCTAAATTATGTTTTAATTACTAAGGATTTTATCGATGATGTGTTTATCTGGTTAGAAGCCATTGGTATATATTATCTAAATATTTATATTATATATTACTTAATTACTTATTTATTT
>JAADFB010000091.1 GCA_013153095.1 Campylobacterota bacterium
TGGTGGGCTGTGCAGGACTCGAACCTGCGACCAACCGGTTATGAGCCGGTTGCTCTAACCACCTGAGCTAACAGCCCTAGATATGATGATGGGAATTATACAAAAATTGAAATCGAAATGCAAGCAGATGTTCCAAAATCCCTAAAAGAATCATAAAATTTACAAAACTACTTCCCCCATAACTTAACAACGGCAAAGGAACACCTACCACCGGGGCTAGCCCAATAGTCATCGCAATATTAATACTCATATACACAAAAAAGAGTAATGCTATTCCTACTGCTACTACTTGGGTAAAGTAATCCCCTTTTAAATTAAAGTAAATTCCAAACAGATGTAAAATTAGAAGGGCATATCCTGTTACTAACGCTACGGCTCCAAAAAAACCAAATCTCTCCACAAAGTAAGCAAAAATAAAATCGCTGGTAGCAATGGGTAAAAACCTAAGTTTTGTTTGGGTAGCTTCCTCTTTGGGTTTACCTTTAAGCCCTCCTGAACCTATTGCAATAATAGATTGTTGGACGTGATAGGTAGGTTTATCGGCTAAAAACTCTTGGATTCTCTTTTTTTGATAATCGTGTAAAAGATATTTATAAGAGAAAGGAGCAATAAGGATCGCTCCTAGAGCTAAAGTTACCCAAATTTTCCAATTTACCCCTACTACAAACAAAATTCCATACCCAATAATTAACAAAATGCCAGCTGTTCCCAAATCTGGCTCTTTTGCAATTAAGAGAAAAGGAAGAAGAATATAAAAAGAAAATTTTAAAAACTTTTTCCACCCATACCCTTCTTTAGGTGGTGGATCGTTTTGGATTAAATAGGCAAGCATTAGAATAAAAGCGGGTTTAAAAATCTCTGAGGGTTGGATGGTAAAATGGGTAAACGGAATCTCTAACCACCTTTGCGCACCCAACTTTTTAACTCCAAAAAGATCAACACTAATTAATAAACCGATATTTATCCAATAAATTATAGGCATTAACCATTGATATTCTCTAATTGGAGCTAAAAAGGCTACAAAAAAGGCGATAAAACCAACTGTATAATAAACGATCTGCTTTTTGGCTAAAACAGGATTAACATCGTAAATTAGGTAATTGGAAAGAATTAACAGCGGTAATACCAACAAAATAAGTGTAAAATCAAAATGTGTTAAGATTCTTCTATCAAACCAGATCATAGCTCTTTTTTTCAAAAAATTATACCAAAATAAGGGTAAAAATTGCTTTTCAAAGCGAGTGAGAATGAAAGGCTAGATAAGTTTTTATCTAAAGAGTTAAGAGTTAGTAGAAGTCAGATAGAAAAGCTTATAAAAAAAGGACTGGTTAAAGTTGAAAAAAAAGTTGTAAAGAAAGGAGGAGTAGTTTTAAAACCTTCTCAACTGGTTGAAGTAGAGCTACCTCAGCCTAGTACTTCAAAACCGCAAAAAGTGGATTTTGATATAGAGGTTTTATATGAAGATGAGGATATTTTAGTGTTAAATAAA
The DNA here is from genome assembly GCA_013153095.1 of Campylobacterota bacterium. Classification (GTDB taxonomy): domain Bacteria; phylum Campylobacterota; class Campylobacteria; order Campylobacterales; family Nitratiruptoraceae; genus Nitratiruptor. Next base: position 1,490 of record JAADFB010000091.1, read on the forward strand.
CCTGCTGGAGTAGTAGTTCATCCAGCTCCAAGTGTAAAAGAAGCAACATTAGTAGATTGGCTAAAAGAAAAAAAGATAACCCTTTCAACCATTAGCGGGGAGGAGCGACAAGGGATTGTCCACCGTTTGGATAAAGAAACTAGTGGAGCGATGGTAGTTGCCAAAAATAATTTAGCCCATCAAGCTCTTGCAGCTCAACTTCAAACTAGAGAGATGGGGAGATATTATCTGGCCTTAATCACTCCTCCCTTAAAAGAAAATTTAATCGTAGATCAGCCCATTGCCAGAAATCCAAAAAATAGATTAAAAATGGCAGTAGTGAATGGAGGAAGAGAATCTAAATCAGCTTTCACAAAAATAGCCCTTTCTAAAGATGGGAAAAAAGAGCTAATAGGGGCTAAACTCTTTAGTGGAAGAACTCATCAAATTAGAGTCCATCTTAACTTTTTGCAACGATCTATTTTGGGAGATAGTTTATACGGCTTTAAGAGCAGAGTGGATAAAATATTAAGAGTGTTTTTACATTCATATATTCTCTATCTTATTCATCCTAAAAGCGGGGAGCTGATGAAATTTGTAGCTCCTTTGCCCAAGGATATACACAGCTACTTAAAACAACACTTCGATATGGAGAGGGTAGATGAAAAGATCGATCCATCTAGCTTTGATAGGCTTTTCGATTTTATTAAGCGGGTGTAGCTCTAGCTTAAGCCCAACCGGTATCTGGAAAAATGAACCTAAAAAACCGCAAATAGATCCTTCACTTCCTACGGTAGAAAAGATTAGAACTTTAAGCGATATTCAAGAGATCGCTTTAGAGTGGACTCCAATCTATGATAATCAGATTGAAGGGTATTTTATCTATCGAGCGGAAGAGGGAAAACCTTTAATGAAAGTTGCCCAAATAGGGAATAGATACCGCTCCCACTACTTAAATAGAAAATTAAAACCAAACACCACCTATATCTATAAAATGACCACTTATAACTCTAGAGGTTATGAATCGGTTTTAAGCGAACCGGTGAAAGCTAAAACCCTACCGGTGTTAGAGTCGGTAAGCTATCTACAAGTTATAGACCATCTTCCTAAACAGGTAAAACTTCTATGGAGACCCCATCCAAATGAGAGTGTAGAGTGGTATATCATTGAAAGGACTGAGCCGGGACTGGATGGATGGGAGAAAGTAGGAGAGTTAAGAGGTAGATTAAATGCAGAGTTTATTGATACCGAGTTAGAAAAAGACCACACCTACCACTATCGAATACGGGTTAAAACTTGTAAAGGGGTAGTATCAAAACCTAGTAAGGTTGTAACCGCCTCTACTAAAGAGTATTTAATTGGAGCAGAAGATAAAGATAGAACGGTAAGTAAAAAAGCAAATATTACTAATACTACTTCTACAAGTACTATCCCTTCCACTTCTCCCTCTAAAAAGCTCTCTTCCGAGGATTTAAAATTTAATGTAAACCTAAAACCGATAGAAGGATTAAAAGCTACTAAGAATCTTCCTAAAAAGATCACTTTAAACTGGACTCCCGTCGAAGGAGCTAAACAGTACAACATCTACAGAAGCTATTTTAAGATGGGACCCTATCTAGAAATAGCCTCAACAAGTAGACCAACCTATACCGATCTAGTAGCTGAGGATGGGGTTAGATACTACTATAAAGTTACAGCAATCACCTCATTAGGATATGAAACACCTCAACAAGAGGAACCGGTAGAAGGGAAGACCCTCTCCAAACCTAGACCGCCTATCATTATTAGTAAAGGGGTTGAGGATGGAAAAGTTTATTTGGAATGGGAATCTCTAGATAACAGGGGGGTAAATTACACGGTTGTAAAAAGAGTGTTAGGAGATGGAGATTTTTTTGGAGGAGGTGAGTATAAATTTAACGTTAGAGGTAAAAAATTTGTTGATAGTGATGTAAAAGAGGGTGAGAAATATAGTTACACCGTTTACGCTGTTGATAAATACTCTATAGTCTCTGAGCCTAGTGGTAATGTTGTAATTACCGTTGAAAAACGGTAACTGATGCCTCATATAGTTGTAAAGAGTTATACCCCTTTTGCTACACCAGTGCAAGAGGGGAAGTTTAAGTTTTTATGGTTTGCCCAACCCATAAAGGGAAAAGAGGGTTTAGTTGGAGTAGAGTTTGAGGGAAAAGAGTTTATTTTAGAGATAAAACCCAAAAATAGCAATTGGATCATAAAAGCTAGTAAAATTGTTAAACCTTCCCCTACCACTATAATCCAAAACGCTCTACAAAACTTTTGTAAACTGGCTAAATGTGAGATCAGTTATCATAACCTTTCCTCCAAACCTTCCATCGCTTTAAAGGCTAAAGAGTTTTTAAAAGAGGTAGGGGAGTTAGATTTTTCAAAAATAGCGCAACAGTGGGGGGAAGTGTGGATAGAAGTGGGTTTTGGTAGTGGTAGACACCTTTTATACCAAGCAAAAAAACATCCTCACATCCTTTTTTTTGGAATCGAAATTCATAAACCCTCCATCGAACAGCTTTTAAAACAGATCGCCTTAGAAAAGTTAAAAAATGTTGTGGTGATAGATTACGATGCAAGAATCTTTTTAGAACTACTTCCTTCCAACATAGTGGGAAAAATTTTTGTCCATTTCCCCGTTCCCTGGGATAAAAAACCGCACAGAAGAGTAATCTCTAACAAATTTATACAGGAGAGTCTTAGAGTATTAAAGCCTCAAGGTTTTCTAGAGCTTAGAACAGATAGTGAAAACTATTTCAATTACTCTTTAGAGCTGTTTTTAAAGTCTAAAGAGGTAAAATTGGAGCTGGAAAAAAATCTAGAGGCTGAGGTTAGAAGCAAATATGAAGATCGGTGGCGTAGGTTGGAGAAAGATATTTTTACTCTTAGACTTTTTTCGCTACAATCCTCTCCCCCAAAAGAGAGCGATTTTAAGTTTGACTTTAAAAAATTGAGATATAATGATACAATTCTACACAAAATCGACACCTCGCCAAAAGTATACAAGGATTTTTTTATCCATTTTGAGAGGCTCTATCAAATCGATAAGAAGACTCTTTTGCTTAAACTTTCTTTTGGCGATTTTGAACGACCAACACACACATACCTCCTTATCGATAAGAAAGGAGCTACCTATTTTGCTAAGAAGCCTATCCCCTCACAGGCAAACATCTTAGCACACAAAAAAATAGAAGAGTTGTTAGATGAATAGCAAAAATGTGATCGTAGTAAAAGACCTTTTACTCTCTTATAAAAAGGGAGTACCTATCATTAGAGATACCTCATTTACGGTTAAAAGTGGAAGCTTTGTATTTATCACTGGACCAAGTGGAAGTGGAAAAAGTACCCTTTTAAAGTCGTTTTATGGAGAACTAAAACCGCAAGCGGGTTTTTTACAAATAGGAGGAGTTTCTCTAAATGATATAAAGCCTGCTAAATTGGCTTTTTTGAGGAAATATTTAGGGATAATCTTTCAAGATTATAAATTGATCAAGGAGTGGACGGTAAAAAAGAATGTGATGTTACCGCTGCTAATTGCTGGGTATAGCAAAGAGGTGTGTGAAGCCCAAACAAAAAAACTTTTAAAACACGTAAGATTAACCGGAAAAGAGGATTACTATCCCTTAGAACTAAGTGGGGGTGAACAGCAAAGGGTGGCTATGGCTAGAGCGTTAGCCCACAACCCAGTAATCATTTTGGCTGATGAGCCAACAGGAAACTTAGATGAATACTCCTCTAGGGTTATCTGGAGCTTACTAGAGAGTGCTAACGAACAGTTAGGAACAACTATCGTAGTTGTAACTCACAGTATCCCTACCAACTTAAAAGTTCCTTTTAAACACCACTATATTGAGGATGGGAGAGTGTATGAGATCGCTTAAAAATCATCTCTCCCTTATTATCCCTCTTTTTGCGATCCTTTTTGCTGCTGAATTCTATTTTGTGATAGAGAAAATTTTAAAAAACTATGAAGTTTATCTAAGTAGAGATTATTCTATTGTAGTTGTAAGTCAAAAATCCTTAACTTTAGAGGAGTTAAAAGCGTATGAACCCTCTATTTTAAAAATAGAGGAGTTGGATAGTGAGCGAATCATTGAACGGTTAAAAAAAAGCGGAATAGAACTAAATTACAGCGAGCTTAAAAACTTTATGCCTAAATTTTACAAAATCTACCTAGAGTCATTCCCAGATGAGGAGAGTTTAAGAAAGATAAAAGGGACTTTATTGGAGATTGAAGGGATCAGTAGGGTTGAAACCTTCACCAAAACTCACGAAAAAATTTTTCATTTCCTCTCTTTCTTAAAAAATATTTCAAAGTTTTTTCTTTTAATCATTTTTGTAACAAGTGTTATGTTAGTATTCAAACAGATAGAAATTTGGAACCTAGAACATAGCGAGAGGATGTATATTATGGCTCTTTTTGGAGCTCCTTTATGGATGAGAACGGCAATTTTGGTAAAGTTATCAGTAATTGATACATTCATTAGCACTCTTTTAGTCTATTTCGCTTACTTGTATCTTTTAAACTCCAACTATTTAAAAAATCTTTTGGGAACGGAGGAGATTATAGTAACTTCAGAAGATATTTTTAGCGATAGTTTTTGGTTATTTATCTTAGGATTAACAATCTCTCTTTTTAATGTATTTATCGTTTCAATGAGAGAGCCTAAACAGCCGGTATGATGAGAAGATATTTTCTATTTTTAATCCTAAGCTCGCTCCTTCTAGGAGCAAGTGTAGATAGTAAAATTAAACGGTCTAAAGAGAAATTGGAAGAGACCAAAAAAGAGATTAAAGGAGTCAATCTAAAACTATCTAAACTGGCTAAAGAGATAGAGTTTTTACAAACAGAACTTAAAAAGATCGATGAACGGCTAGAGGTATTGGATAAAGAGATAAAGAAAGCCCATAAAGAATATAAAACTAAAGAGGAGGAGTATGAAAAAACTCAAAAAGAGATAGAAAAACTAACTAAAGAAGAGTCTAAACTAAAAAGAAAACTGGTAATTCTAATCTCCAACCGTTTTAGTAAATCGATCCTCTTAAGTTCAATGAAAAACCCTACAGTTGAAGATGTTTTAAAAGAGGAGACTTTAAAAGCGATCCAGCGTCAAGAGAATGAGCGGATCAAAAAGATGAGTAAAACCTACTCCAGCGTAAAAAAGAAACTAAAAACTTACAAAAAAAAGCTAACTGAGATAAAGAAAGAGATTCAAGGACTTTTAGATAAAAAAGAGGAGTTAAAAGAGCTTAAAGTCACAAAATCTAAAAAGTATGAAGAGTTGGTTTTAGCAAGGAAAAAGTATGATGAAGAGCTAAAAAAACTTATCAATCAGCAAAAATCGCTCGTAGCTACCTTGAAAAAGTTAAATATTATTAAAAAAAGACGACGCACCAGTAGAAGATCTGCTAAAGTTAAAGTTAAAAATTATGGACAAAAGAGCTACAAACGGATAAAAACGATCAAGTATCGAGGTCCTAAGAC
>JAADFB010000074.1 GCA_013153095.1 Campylobacterota bacterium
TATCCATAACCACCGTTGCGAGCAAAACACTCTTTCCACTCCTAAGCAGTACCGAGCCGTTAGCTTGTCGAGCTACCTCTCCAATCTCATAGGTCTCTTTTAAATTGTTCATCTCAAACTCAAATCTACACTTCATCATCTCCCTTTAAAACCGAAATTTTTTCAAATACTCCTGGTGGGGAAACTGCTTTAAAATCTCCTCTTCACTAAAGCTAAAGCGGTAATTTTCGATATACTCTTTTAGAATCTGGTAGGCTTGGTTGATTTTTGCCATCTCTTGGGTTGAGCCACCCTTGTCGGGGTGAAACTCTTGAGAAAGGGAAAGATAGCGCTGTTTAATCTCTTTAAAGGTAACTAAAGGAGGTAAACCTAAAGTCTCTAACGCCTCCTTGATTAAAGCAACCGGATCCTCTTTCATTTAATAAACGATCCAGCCCCGCTCATACTTCCTAGGAGATATTTCATATCTTGATCGATAAATTCAAGCCCTACCCCAAAAAAGTAGTTTCTAGCTTTTGAGTTTAAAGCGTTATCCACTCCCACATAAGCATCTAGATGTTTTAAAAAGCGGTGTTTGTAGTAGAGGTTGAGGTGAGCCTTATCCCCTCTTACATCATTTACCGCGTTGAAGTCAAAAATATCCATACTCAATCTACCATCATCGTTAAACAGGTAATAATCTACTCCAGCCCCCCCGGTATTTTCTATTAAACCGAGTCTAAATCGAAGGTCTTTATAGCGTCTTCCATACATTGCACTAACATAATATTTTGAATCTTCGTGTTTTCTAGGAGGGATTAAGTTTCCGTTCTCATCTGTTTGACTGTAATCGTCTCCAGAAACCACTTCCAACATATAGTACTTATTGGGAGAAGGAACATAGTTTATTCCAAACCCACCTTTGTTATAGCTATCTTTGCTCATATACCAGCTTTTGAAATTGACTTCTATTTGACTTTTACCAATGGAGGAGAGATATTTATCCAACTTTTTGAAAGAATCCCCTCCACTGCTAAAAAATTTATCGGCAGATTTGATAGCTCGATTTAGCGGTTTTTTATTCTCTTTTAACAAGGCGTGGAGTTCATCTTCTAACGCTGAGAATTTATCCATAAGTCTAGGTAACTTTTTATTAAGTTGGTAACTAGAACTTTTGAGGTAGGAGCTAATATCATCGATCTTTTTTAAAATTGAGGGGAGTTTTTTGTTGATACTATCTGCAGTTAAGGCGAATTTATCACTCATTTTTCCAAACTTTTCACCGGCTAAGGAAAGTTTTTCACCCATCTCTTTTAGATTTTCTATTCCTTGAGTGATATTTTCGCTATTTTTCTCAATTAGGCTTTTTAAATGGGCAGTAATCGCTTTTAAATTTACAATACTTTGCTGTAAATCGGCTCCGCTGGTACCTGCAATGGATCGTCTTAAATCGGCTATAAACTCTTTAAACTCTTGGGCGGCTTCGTTGATAGTGGTACTGGTTTGATCAAAAGTTGCAAATTTTTGTTGCCTAGTTAGCACTTCTCCGCTAGAGAGGTACTCATTAGAGGTACCCGGTTCAATATCGATAAACTTAGTTCCTAGTAAAGATTGCTGTTTCAAGGTAACTATTGAATCTTTAGGAATCTTTATTCCTTCAAAGATGAACAGTTCCGCTTTAACTTTACGCTGATCCAAGCCTAAAGATTTTACAAATCCTACATCAACCCCTTTTATTTTAACTTTAGCGTTTTTCTCTAAGCCGTTAGCATCATCTAAAAGTGCATAGATAATGTATCCCTCTTTTCCCATATTTGCAAACTTATTTACCTGAGTCGAAAGGAGGAAGAGAAAAAGGGTTCCTAAAGCTACAAATAGTCCCACCTTCGCTTCAGTCTTCATCTTCTAAAAAATCCTTTGTCGTTGTACGGTTCTAATTGAATTGGAGACTCCTCCCAATGGATAGAGTTCAACTCTAAAATAAACACTATGGTTTACATAGGAGTCGGTACCTAGATTGGTTAAAAGAGGTACTAATTCTTTTTGGTATCTAACCTCATAGCTCCAGCACCTCTTTTGCATCCTCCAACCCAAACTCCAGTTTCTAGTTTTGTCATCTATAAGATCGTAATCTATTGTACCAAATAGTTTATATTTTTTAGATAAAGCTCGGGTGGCTTGAAACCTTAGGAAATTGGAATCCCTTTCCCCTTTAACTCTATCTTTGTAAAAGTGGGAGAGGTACAAGTCACTCTTATCATCATTAAACTCTAAAGTAGTTACTGAAGATACTAACTGATTGCGTTGGTGGGAAAAAAAGATATAATTATTAACTAGAAGTTCATCTCCTAACCAAAAACCGATCTCATTTTCTAAATCCAACCATTTATCACTCTCTTCATACTCTACCGGTTGGACAACTTTATGATACCACTTTTCCACTCCACTCCCGTTATAAAAATACTGTTTTAAAGAGAAGTTGATCCGTTTAGTTGTGTGGCCAATATTGATAAAAGGAGCTTGATCTCCTCTTACTTTCTCATAGCTAGGAATACTTAAAGTGGTATCTAGATGTAATGTATGGAAAAAGGTTTGATACTTTTTTACCAGATCGCTATAAAGGGAGATTTCGTGAACGTTTCTATAGACGTAGCTGTTTTGCCATTTTTTATTTAAATTCTTATCGATAAAGTTATAGTCTGCATAGTTTAAAAACAGATTTTCACTAAAACTAAGCCCTAACAACTCATCCAAAAAAGAGTAGTTAAAGCGTAAAGGGATGTCGACTTGATACTCGATAGCATTTAACCCTTTCTCTCTAGAAAAGTGGTTAACTTGTAGATTTACATTGTAATAGAGGTGTTTATTATTTAATAAATTGGTTACATACCGATGATATTGGAGCGAAGGAAGCAGTTGTAAGGTAGTGGAGTTATCGGTTTTGGTGTTATCTTTAAAATATTTTGCGTACACTCCAAAATAGTCATCTTGATGGTTATAATAGTAGTTCATCCTAGAGGTTACAATACTATGAGTACCTTCTACTAAATCGGTTTTTTGAAGGTTGTAATAATCCACATCGTTATAGTTGTGAAGTTGAATATATAACCCATCGTGAGCTTTTGGATCGTTGTGTTGAGTGATTAGCCATCGTCGTTTATAAAATAGATCAACTCCATAGTGAGTATCATTTTTAAGTTTATACTCTCTAAAATAATCGTCTCTCTCTTTAAAGTAACCGGCCGTTAAAGAACCAAAAGAGTAAAGTGAATCTACAAATCTAAAAGTTCCATAAACTCCAGTCCCCCGGTTGGTTCTAATTTGTGGATCAAGTTCAAAATCCCACCAGTTTGTAGGAGCGTAAAAAAAGGGTTGTACATAAACCAACCCTTCACGGTTTGAAAGTCCCACTTTAGGGCGTAAAAGTCCAGTATGTCGTTTTCTTAAAGTGGAAAATCCCAAATAGGGGAAATAAAAAATCACTTTATCTTTAGCGTACAGTTTTACATTGTAAAGGTCGATCCAGCTTTTTTCTTTCTCATACTTCCCCTTTTCAAAAAAAATTTTCCAATCTCCACAGCGGGTATCACAGCTAGAGATAAAAGAGTTTCTAAGTTCTAGTTTTCCTTTTTGAAGATCAAGTTTACTTCCTGCTACCCAAAGTAGAGAGGGAAGATCGCTAAAGAAGAACGGCTTAGTTAAGATCCTATTACTTTTTAGATCCAAAATAGCATAATTGGCATAAGTAGAGTAACGGTTATCATCTAAAACAAAAATATCTCCATACAGCTTTACTATCTTCTTCTTATCATCATAAACCGCTTTATCGCACTGGATATAGTAATCTTTATACTCTACAACAGTCTGTTTTCTAGCGTGGATTTTATCTTTTTGAGCTTCCAGTTCTAGGGTGTAGATGCGTATAGGCACCTCTTCAGCACACAAAAGTGTGCTTAAAGCGAGGAGGAGAAAAGGTTTACTTCGCATCTGCTTGTAAAGCTTGATAAGCGATATCTCTACGAAACTTTTTACCTGCAAAATGTACCTGTCCTGTTAGAAGATATGCGTACTTTCTAGCCTCCTCGATACTATCTCCAACTCCTACACACACCATAACCCTACCACCGGTAGCAAACAGTTTTCCTTCAATTAAACTAACTCCAGCATAACAGATATGTGCGTGTAGAGCTAAATCTTCGTGAACGATGTCATCGATAATAATTTCGGTAGGTTTACTTTTTCCATAAGGGTAATTTTCGCTGGCTAATACAACTCCAACCGCGTACTGGTCTAAAAATTCAACCTTAAAATCTTTTAAATTTTTCGTAGCAGCTTTATAAAACAACTCGCTCGCAGGAGTGTTTAAAAGGGGCATTAATACTTCACACTCGGGATCGCCAAATCTAACATTAAACTCCAACACATACGGCTCTTTATCAACTATCATCAATCCCGCAAAAAGTACTCCTTCAAACGGAGTTCCCTCCTCTTTCATCCCTTTAATCGTAGGAGCGATAATTTTCTCTTCTATCTTTTTGTACAGCTTTTCATCGATTAAAGGGGTTGGAGCGTACGCCCCCATACCTCCCGTATTTGGTCCTTTGTCACCCTCTAAGAGCCGTTTATGATCTTGGGCTGCTGGAAAAAGAATATAGTTTTCTCCATCGCTTACAGCAAAAACACTTAACTCATATCCATCTAAAAACTCTTCAATTATCACTTTTTTCCCAGCATCGCCAAACGCTTCTCCGCTTAACATCCGTTGGGTCTCTTTTTTAGCCTCCTCTTTAGTTGAGGCGATAATTACCCCTTTTCCTGCACATAAACCATCAGCTTTAACCACAATAGGAGTATCCAATTCATCTATAAAATCGCTAGCTTCTTCAAAGGAATCGGTTTCTAAATAGCGTGCGGTGGGAATATTGTGCCGTTTTAAAAAATTTTTCATATAGATTTTTGAACCCTCCAGCAACGCCGCTTTTTGAGTAGGTCCAAAAATAGTTAACCCTTTTTCTCTAAAAATATCCACAATTCCTTCTACTAATGGGGCTTCGGGTCCAACGATGGTTAAATCGATCCCCTCCTCTTTTGCAAAATCGGCTAACTCTTCATAATCGGGAATATCGACATTTTTTCCTAGCAAAAAGGTAGCTCCATTACCCGGAGCAAAGAAAATATCTTTAACTTTTGGGTCTCTTTTTAAAGCAAGCCCAATCGCGTACTCTCTTCCTCCACTCCCAACCACCATAACTTTCATAAAACTTCCTTTATGCACAAAAAAAGCCCAAGCGGGCGTTCTCGCATCTCTTGCGGTCCTTATAAACCTCAAAAAATGGGGAGTGAGCTTTGGATTAGGGGCGAACTTTCTACCACAGGGGTGTTCGCCTACACACACCAAAGACTACAACTCCCACCCACAAGATTTTCTGTCGGACCCTCATACGGGTAGCGCACCGCTTAGGCTGGGATATTATAGTATCTTTTAACTTAAAGACTCTACAATCTCTTGTAAAGTAGAACCCTCAAAAACTAAAATATCTTCTACATTGTCGGCTAAAATTTTAGCAGTTTTAGCCCCGATGGCTACCGCTTTAAATCCCTCCTTCCAGTTGAAACAGTTAAAAAAACACTCCACACTTGAAGGAGAGGAAAAGATTAGATAGGCTTTTTTAGGAAGGCTAGGGAGCTTATTACACTCTTGGCACCTAGTTTCATAAACAACTTTTTCTTCTATTTTAAACCCGCTCTCTTTTAAAATTTGGGTTAGATTGGAAGAGACTTTTTTGGGTCTAAGATAAAGATAGTTTTTTTGAGGGGAAAACTGTTTTTTTAACTCCTTTGCTAAACTATCTCCATAAAATTTACTAGCCACATACTCAACCCTTCCCCCCAATTTTTCTACCTCTTTAGCTGTAGCTTTGCCAATAACTAAAGAGGGAATTTTTTTCCAATAAGGATCAAGCCTATCTATCGCTTTTACTCCGTTTTTAGAGGTAAAAATTAAATAATTATACTTTTTTAACTCAATTTCTGGGGAGAGAAAATTTTGCGTGATCACTCCTAAAGTTTTTGCCCCCTTAGCGGTACTATTTGAAACTATAACTATCTCTTCCATCACTCCCACTCAATTGTACCCGGTGGTTTTGAAGTTATATCAAACACTACCCGATTTATCCCCTCCACTTCATTGATAATTCTGTTGGAGATAAGTTCTAAAAGGTCGTGGGGAATATGGGCAAAGGTAGCGGTCATCCCGTCGTTACTCTCTACAATTCTTAAGGCTACACTATTCTCATAAGTCCTTTTATCACCCATAACTCCTACACTTTTTACATTCAACAACACCGCAAAACTTTGCCACAGCTTTTCATAAAGTCCGTGGGCTTTTATCTCCTCTAGCAAAATTGTATCCGCTTTCCTAACTAGATTTAGCGATTCTTGATTAACTTCTCCTAAAATCCTAATTGCTAATCCAGGTCCAGGAAAGGGGTGGCGATAAACCATCTCTCTAGGTAAACCCAACTCCAGCCCCAACTTTCTAACCTCATCTTTAAACAACTCCCTTAAAGGCTCAATTAGCTCAAACTTCATCCATTCCGGTAATCCGCCAACATTGTGGTGCGATTTGATAGTTTCACTAGGACCTTTAACCGATACCGATTCGATAACATCTGGATAGAGAGTTCCTTGAGCTAAATATTTTACATCGCTATGTTTTTTTGCTTCCTCTTCAAACACTTCGATAAAGGTGTGTCCTATGATTTTGCGTTTCTCTTCCGGTTCTGTA
>JAADFB010000075.1 GCA_013153095.1 Campylobacterota bacterium
CCTCTTTTTTTATTCCTTGCTCTAAAAGCTGTTTTTCTACAACATTTTGGGTAGCGATTCCTGCGTGGTCGGTTCCGGGTTGCCAAAGGGTGATATACCCATCCATTCGCTTATATCGAACCATAATATCTTGAAGTGTAAAAGTTAAAGCGTGACCGATATGGAGTCTTCCGGTGACATTTGGAGGAGGCATCATGATACAAAAAGTTTTATCGTGTTGAATCTTTTTATTTCCATCGATTTCAAAATATCCCCGCTCCTCCCAGATGGGGTAAAATTTTCTCTCTATCTCATTAAGGTTTAATTTCATCTAAAAACCTTTACTCGATAATTTTTGGAACGATAAAGAAGTTATCTTCTGCCTGCGGGGCGTGTTTTAAAACCTCTTGAGGAATTGAAGGATCTAACTCTACCTCATCCTCTCTAAGCGGTGCGGAAGCGTTAAGAGGGTTGAAAGTGGCTTCTTCCTCTTCGATATTTAGCTCTTGTAATATCTCCACAAATTCTAAAAACCTATTTAGCTCCTCTAACACTTTTTCCTTATCCTCTATCTGTAACATGCTTAGTTTTTCCAGCTTTTCTAGAAGTGTGGAATCTATCTTTTTCACTCAGAAACCTTTAAAATTTTTTTTGACATTTTACCAAAAAAGAGCTACCCAGCTTTTTAAAGGAGTTTTATGAAAATAGCCGTTTTTGGAGGGAGTTTTGATCCTCCCCATCTAGGTCATTTAAAGATTGTGAAGGAGGCTTTAAAGGAGTTGGAGGTTGATTTAGTGATAGTGGTTCCCACCTATTTAAACCCTTTTAAAAAAAGTTTTAGCGCCCCTCCAAAACTTAGACTGCGGTGGTTAAGAAAGGTATTTCTTCCTTATAAAAAGGTTAAAGTTATCGACTTTGAGGTAAAACAAAAACGGAAAGTTTTTACTATTCAAACCCTTCAATATATAAAAAAACGGTTTGCCCCTAAAAAAATCTACCTCATCATAGGAGCTGATAACCTCTCAACTTTACCTAAGTGGTATAAGTACAAAAAATTAAGAAAAAGTGTAGAGATTGTGGTAGCTAGTAGAGGAGAAAGGGTTAAAGGAAAGTATAAACGGTTAAAAGTAAAAGTTCCTATCAGTTCTACCGCTCTTAGGAAAAAGATACAAAAAAGATACCTTCCTAAAACGGTTGCTAAAGAGATCGTAAACTTTTACACTCATTTTCGATAGGACATTCTAAACATTTAGGTTTTTTTGGAGTACAGATAGTTTGTCCAAACGCTACTAAAATTGTATTTAGCTCTTTTTTATGAGGGGAGGGAATAAGTTGGTTTAGAAGGTGGGAGGTTTGAAGTGGTGTTTTAGTATCCACTATCTTCCACATATTAACTAACCTGTGAACGTGGACATCTACCGCTATCACTTCTTGGTTAAAAGAGGAGTTTAAAACTACATTAGCGGTTTTCTCCCCTACCCCTTTAATACTTAGTAGTTCCTCTTTTGTGTTAGGGACTTGGGAGTTGAATTTTTCAACTAAGACTTTTGAAACTTCACGCAACGTTCTTGCTTTCTGTTTGTAAAAGCCTAAAGGTCTTATTATCTCTTCCAACTCCTCTTGCGAGAGTTGTAGAAGCTGTTGAGGTGTAGTTATCTTTTTGAAAAGTTTAGCTGCCACTTTAGCGGTACGCTCATCTTTAGTTCTTAAGCTCAATAAAGTCACCATCAAAGTGGTATAGGGGTTTTTAGTATAACTTTGTTGTAACTGTTTTAGTGGAGGATTTTTAGGAAGGTTCTTTTTTATCTTTTCTAAGAGGTTTAAAAACTTATCTAAACGCTCGTTTAAATTCATCTACACTCTTAAAAATTTCCAATCTGTTTAGCTCTTTTAGAGCTCCCTTTAAATCTTTATAACTTTCTCCAATAAGGGCGATTTTTCTCCCTTTAGGATCATATTTTTCCTCCAACGCCCATACCAAAAACAGCTCAGTAAGAGTTCCTAACCTACCTTCCAAGACTACAAAAAGCTCACTATCTTGGATTAAAAGTTTTAGGCGTTCAAAAATATCTTTTACAAAAATCTCTTTAGAAAGGTAAGGATTCCCTTTAGTATTTAAAAATATAACTCCTATTACTTCCCCTTTAGCTTCTTTTACCCCTTTGCTTACCGCTTCCATAAAGCCACCGTAACCTCCACACTTTACCACATATCCCTTTTTGGCTAAAAATCTCCCTAACTCAACTCCCTCTTTATACCCTTTTACTTCTCCTCCAGCCCCAAAAACAGTAGCAAATTTCATCTTTTAACCAGTTCTTTTAAAAATTCTTCAATCTTATACTTCTCTCGATAAGGTTGAGTCATCAAGTGGATCAAAATATCTCCCAGATCAACCACGATCCACTCATCACCCTCTTGAATCTTTAAAAACTGTTCGCCTGCAGGTTTTAGCTTCTCTTTTAAAATATCTAGTAAAGCCTGTGTATGTTTATCACTTAAGCTAGTAGCAATAATTACGCTATCTACAAAATAATCGCTATCCAAAGTATCAATTACCGTTACATCCTCCCCCTTTTTAGACTCCAGCACCTCCTTTATTCTTTCTACTCTTTCTTTTAACATCTACATCCTTTTTTTAGCTTCAATCCCTAAAAGGGCTAAACCAACTCTTATCGCTAAAGCTACCGTCAAAAAAAGTTTTAAGTACTGCTTTTCAAACTCACTTCCTAAGACTTTGTGTTGATTATAGAAACTGTGAAACTGTGCAGAAAGGGCTTTAAGATAATCGGTAACCTTTTGGATCTCCCTTTTTATAAACGCTTCCTGTAACACTTCAGGTAAAGTAAGAGCATTAAAAAGTAAACTCTTTGCTTCCTCGTTCAACCCTTTTAGCTCCACTTCCACAATCTCATCATAGGAGAAGTTTGATTTTTCCACTACAGAATTGATCCTAGCGTGGGCGTAGTTTATGTAATAGATAGGATTGGAAGAATCCTCTTTTTTTAACATCTCTATATCAAACTCTAGATGAGTATCACTTTTTTTAGTTAAAAACATAAATCTTAAGGCGTCCGCTCCAATCTCTTTAATCACATCCTCCATCAAGATAAAATTTCCAGCCCTTTTACTCATCTTATAAGGTTCTCCCCCTTTAAGCAAGGAGACCATCTGAGCTAGAACAATTTCTAATTTATCTGGATCAAAACCTAAAAACTTAATTGCAGCCTTAACTCTCGCGATGTAACCGTGATGATCTGCCCCCCAGATGTTGATATAACGGTCGTAACCCCGTTTAAATTTAAGGTAGTGGTAAATAATATCACCCGCTAGATAGGTTGGGCGTTTATCCTCTCTGACAACAACCCTATCTTTCTCATCTCCATACTCACTAGATTTTAACCAAATTTTTCCATCTTTCTCATATACGGCACCGTTAGCTTTTAAAAGCTCAAACACCTCATCCCAATATCTATACAGCTCCTTCTCACTTACAAAACTATCAAACTCTATCCCCACCTCTTTTAAAGTGGAGACGATCCTCTCCATCATCTTCTCTTTTCCCCACTCACTTAGCTTAGGAATAATCTCTTCCTTTTCAAATTCCTCTTTAGGAAAAACTTCTAACGCCTCTTTTGCTAACTCTCTTACATACTCTCCCCGATAATATTCCTCAGGAAAAGTAACCTCTTTTCCTAGAATTTCTCTTGCAAAAAGAAAGATAGATAATCCTAATAGCTCGATCTGTCTACCGGCATCGTTGATATAATACTCTTTTGTGATTTTGTTTCCTAGATGTTTTCCAATTCTAGAAAGGGCATCCCCAATAACTGCACCCCTTGCGTGTCCGATGTGTAAAGGACCAGTTGGATTTGCACTTACAAACTCTATTAAAAGATTTTGATTTAAATTGGCTTTTCCAAACTCTTGCGGTTTTTTAAGAGCTTGAGTTGCTAGTTGATCTAAAAAAGTTTCGCTTAGTTTTAGGTTTACATACCCTTTTATCGGTTCAACTTTTTCAAAAAGTGGGGAGTTATCTAAAAGTTGGGCTAACTCTTGAGCGATTAGATGGGGAGCTTTTCTTTTCTCTTTAGCAAGCGTAAAAGCGATCGGCGTAGCGTAATGTCCAAATTTTTTATCTTTAGGTTTTTCTAAAACTACCTCATATCCCCATCTTTGTTTTAACTCACTTGTAATCGCCTCTTTCAAGATAAACCTTTTACGCTTTTTGGGTTTGTTGGGTAGGTTTTTCTTCTACAGTTGGAGTTTTCTCCGCTTTAAGCTCTTTAGGTTGCTCCTCTTCATCCTCTTTCATCGCTTTTTTAAAGTTCTTTATTCCACTTCCTAACCCTTTAGCAAGTTCAGGTATCTTTTTTGCTCCAAAAAGTAAAACTATAATTAGCAAAATAACCAACAGTTCTGGCATACTTGGCATACCCATTTTTAACTCCTTACTTTATAAGATAGGGAAATAATACTTAAATTTCCTTAATCTGCTATTATTCTTTTTACAAAATCGTCCACCTCTTTTTTATCCCACTTTAAAAACGCGCTTCTAGCTACCGCGAGGGCAAATCTTTTAGCCTCTTCTAGGTCTTCATTAACTAGGATATAATCGTAAAGGTACATCTGTTTTATCTCTTTTTGAGCATTTTTAAGACGTTTTTGGATAACCTCACTAGAATCGCTCCCTCGCTGAAGTAACCTTCTTTCTAGCTCCTTTAGGGAGGGTGGTGTTATAAAAAGCGAAGTTAAAAGAGGGGAAAAACTGCTTTGCTTAATCAGTTTAAACCCTTGTACATCTATATCAAAAAGGACAAGTTTACCTTCTTGAAGCGCTTTTTTGACTGGAGTTATAGAGGTACCGTAAAAATTTCCGTGAACCTCAGCCCACTCTAAAAAATTTCCCCGCTCTATCTCTTTTTTAAACTCCTCTTTTTCAACAAAAAAGTAATCTTTTCCCTCCACCTCCCCCTCCCGTTTAGAACGGGTGGTAGTGGAGATACTAAAATAAACGTTTGGGATCTTTTCTAAAATCTCTTTAATTAGGGTGCTTTTTCCAGCTCCACTAGGACCTGAAATAACTAACAGCGCCCCCTTTTTAATCATCTTTCTTACCTGGAAAGGAGATTTTTATAGTAATATCTAACTGCATTCCATCAAGCAACTTTCTAAGTTCATCAACCCCTAACGGTTCGATAGTGGGTTTTAAGCTGTTTTCATCCAACTCTATCTTTTGTTCCACTTTTTTAGGTTTTTTAACAGTTTCTACAAAATCCTCTAAAGAGGGTTTATCTACAAGGGGTTGCTTTCCAATTAAAGGCTCTTTTGGAGGTTCTGGTTCCTTTAGTGGTTCCTCTTTAGCTTCTGGAGAAGGTTCGGAAGGTTCAAGTTTTATCGGCTGAGGTTCTGGAGTTTCAGTTTTTATTTTTAGTAAAGGTTCTTTGGGTTCCTCTTTTATCTCTATAATGTCATCAAGGAGCGATTGGCTTTTTGCTTCCTCAATATCTAACTCCCTCTCTTCCAACCCATCACTTAAAAGAGGATCTAAAGGTTGAATAGGCGGTGCTTCCTCTTTTTTAGGAGTAGCTTTTGCACTCACTACCGGTTCAATTTTTTCTTTAAAAAAATCCTCTTCCTCATCCTCTTTTAACTTAATTGGAGGGGCTTCTAAAATCTCTCCTGTCGACTCTTCCTTTAAAAGGGAGTTAACTTTTTGTAAATCCTTTTCATCCAACACCCCGCTTTTTTCAAACTTCTCTTGAATAAAAGGGGATTCCTCTTGATGCTCTTCTACCTCCACAATACTCTCCCTAGCTTGAGAGCTGTTAACTAAACTTGCAAAGGTGTCTTTGTTACTGGGTTGAAGGTTTGGGTCTTTTGCAACTCTAGGCTGGGAGAGTTGTTCTTGTTTCTTTTTAAACTCTATTTTGTTTTTAACATCTCTTAAAATCTCGATTAAATCGGTAGGAAGAAACGGTTTTGAAAGGATAAAGTCAAACTGATCGCTGTGAGTATTTTTTGAGGAGGCGATAAGTCCTAATTGATAATATTTGATATTTTGGTTAATATCGTGAAGAAAATTATCGTCATACATCTCATCATCAATCACCACTACATCATACTCTCCACTAGGGAGATTGTGTACATTATCTACCTCCTCTATTTCAAAACCGGCTTTGGGAACACTCATTAACATCATTCTAGCTACAACCGGATTTTTATTTACTAACAGTAATTTCATACTCAATTCCTTCATTTTTTGGCATAATTGTAGTATCTTTTAGCTTTAAAAAAAAGGAGATAAGATGCGTTATTTGCTTTTATTATCGATTTTTCTATTCCAATTGTTAGCTCAAGAGCTGTACTTTATGCCTTATGAATCAAGGGAGGCTAAAAAACAGCTTTTAGAGTGGATAGATAAGGCTAAATCTCAAATCGATGTGGCCATATATAGTTTTACCAACCATGAGATCGCCCAAAGATTAAGAAACGCCGCTAGGAGAGGAGTTAAGGTTAGAGTGATAGCTGATGAGAAGCAGATGAAATTTGAACGACGCTATTCAAAAATCCCTTACCTAGCAAAATATAGAAATATCGACATCTACCTCATCAAAGGAAAGCGGGCTAAAAATAGAGAATATTATGGAAAGATGCACCTAAAATTAGCTATTATCGACTCTAAAAGATTGGTATTTGGTTCAGCTAACTGGACCTACTCCGCTTTTAAAAGAAATTATGAGCTGATCTACTTCTTAGAGGATTACGCCT
>JAADFB010000073.1 GCA_013153095.1 Campylobacterota bacterium
TAGGAACGTTTCCTAGTATAAAATCGTTTGAAGATAACTTCTACTACTCCCACCCAAAAAATCAGTTTTGGAAACTGCTTTCAGCTCTGTTTGAGGAGAGTTTTCCAACTACTATCTCTCAGAAGAAACAGTTTTTAAAAAAGCATAAAATCGCCCTTTGGGATATGGTAAAAAGCTGTTCTAGAGAAAACTCCTTAGATAGTTCCCTTAAAAATATCACTCCCAACGATATTGAAACTCTTTTAAAAAACTATCCCAATATTCAAGCCATCTTTTTCACCGGTAGAAAAGCTCAAGAGATTTTTAAAACCCACTTTTCCCATCTAGATATTCCCTCTTTCTATCTCCCTTCCCCTTCACCCGCAATGAGAAGTAAAAGCTTTCAGGAAAAACTTAAGGAGTGGTCAAAGTTAAAAGATTATTTACGATAATGTAGGAAAACTTCTTAAAGGATATAGATGTTTAAGAGTTTTCTTACTGCGATTTCTGCGGTATTTTTTTCAAATCAATCCCCCACTATTCCAACTATCCAAAATGCAACTTTAAACCAATCTTATCAACAGCCAAAATCTTACTTTTTCTATGTTTCTCCCAGTGTAATAGATGGAAAGCTGTATGTTGGGAGAAATGAGGGAATTGTTTCTAACGATGGAAGTGTAAAAAAGGTTTACTCTCTAAATGCGCGGGTTGATAGCGGTTCTTGTGCGATAGCTAGTTCTACATTTGATCAAGAGATCGATATTACTAACAAGGAGTATATCGACTTTGAAATCGTTTTTAAGACCCCTTGTAGAACCGATGTAATAACTGTTAGTGGGGAAAAGAGGATAACCAATGAGGTTTTTATCAATGGACAGCTTTATACCTCAACCAAAACGGAGAATTTTGGCCCCGTTAGATTGTTCAATAATGTAAACTCCAACTCCTACACTATCAAGATTAAACCCAGTGATGGGGAAAGAAGTATAAAACAAAACAGCGTAAAAACTCTTTATTACAAAATCACCAATCCGCAAGGGGAAGAGATCAGCTCTAGCCATATTAAGGCTTTAAAAATTAGGAGCTTAGATAGTGAAAAGCTTCTTTTACTTTTAAATGATGATACTTTAGTTAGTGAAATCTCTTTAGAGCCACCTATCTCCTCCTTTGGGAGTGTAGTGGTTAGGTCTCTTTCAACTCCTGGAGAAGCTAAAATATCGATAAAAGCGTTAATAGAAGGGGATAATTTTGATGATGAGATAAGTTCCTTTTACTCTTTAGAGGTTGAACCTTTACCAATTAGAATCTATGAAGCTAGACTCAACTATCCTCAAAATTATGTAAAAGTAGGAGAGATAAGTTCTATCGAGTACACTATCTATCAAAATAAAGAATTAGTTCCTTCCAGTCAGATAAAAAATTTGGAGTTTACTATTGGAGGTGGAGTTTTTGTTTTAGGTGATGGGAGTGAAACTACTCATTATACTCCTCCTTTTTTTGATAGTGCAGGTTCTATCTACTTTAAAGCTACTAACCCTCAAGATTATCTTAGGATCACTTTAAAAGTCACTTTTCAAGATGGAACTCAAAAGATTACCTCTTTAAAAATTGCTGTTGGAGAAGAGAGTATTAATAAGTTTAATGTAGATTATGTGGGAACTAGATATGATGAGGAGTTGGGGTTATTTGTAGATACTTACTCTATTCTTTCTCTTAACCCCTCTTTTTCTCCTACGGTAAAAGTTGATGTGATAACTCCAAAAATTCTTTATCCTAAAACCTATTATGATGATTTTTTAAAGGGAAAATTGGATTTTAACAATCCCAATGTGTTTTATGAAGATATTTATTATGAGATGCTACACCAACAGCCTAGCGGAGAGTTTATCAGTTATAGTAGTACCATTTTCAAAACTTCCCGTTTTGATTTAAGAAATATCATTCCAGGAGAAGATAAACTTTTAATCCTTCCCAATAGAAATAACCCCAACAAAACTATTATAGGAGCGTGGGAGATCGCTAACATTTTAGATAGGAATAGAATGCTTCTTCAGCAAACCTATCCCTACGGGTCTAAAAAGGGGTTAAGTTTTGTAATTGGAAACAATACCCGTTACAACGTAGCCCAAGATACGATAGCGATGATGAGGTTGGATCATCCTTTAGGAGTGTATGAACTGGATGAAAAGGGGATGACAAAAGTGGAGATCTACTACCCCTCTTTTATGGCAGGGAAAGATATGTTTATCTCAGTAACTGCAGGAGAGGGAAAAGATAGGGTAGGAAATGTGTATAAGCGTACTCTTACGGGAACTGAATTAACTTCTTTACAACCCGAACCGTGTAAAAGTAGCGTCTGTATCTACCGTTTAAAACTTTACTTTGCTCAAAATAGAAAACCTTATCAGTATGCAAACTTTGCAGTAAGATGTTCTCTAGGAAGCGGTTCTCTTAGAAAGCCGTTAAAGTTTACTACCTATTATGAGTTGACTAAAGGGGGAGATATAGATTGCGATGAAGCTTTACACTCCCAAAAGGTGGACTGGGATGGGAAGGTATATATTTGTATCTACCCTAAAGAGGTTTACAAAGAGGTAAAAGACCCTGAAACCAATGAAACCAGCCCTATATTGGATGGATATGAGGAGGTTAGCGTTAGCTGTACCTACAATGTAGCGGAAGAGTTTGGATATTAAAGTCTGCTAACCACCATCCCTATTACAAAAAAAGCGACAATTGAAATTAAGGGGGTAAAAATATAGATAATCTTTTTTGCCTTACCAAACAGGTAAAGGTAAAAATACCCCCATCCTACAATTAAAAGTAACAGATGGATTACTAAAAGTGGGAGGTAAATCCTTGCATATTGCGTAAAAGCGGTTGCCCCAAGTAGAAAAAGCAAAAGGCTAATATCTAAAATAAACTTTTTCCTATCTCCCTTGTAATCGCTATAAATCTTATAAAACGCTACCAAAAAAAGCAGTACTAAAAAGAGAGCAAATCTAACCATTTCCACTTTTCAAGGCAAACGCCTCTACTTCCTCCTTTAAAAAATTACTACTAAGCTTTTCTCTAGCTGAATCTCTTTATTATTTAACTTTTTAGAGAGGAGAAACTCTATTTTTAACACCTCTCCCTGCCAACTTATATTAAACTCTTTTACAAACTCCAACAAAAGAGAAACCTTTCCATCACAAACCTCTTCCCCTTTCCAAGGTTTATAGTTATAAAAGAGTAAAAGATCGTTGGGGTTAAATTTTAAATTTTCACATTTTACATCTTTAGCTAACGCTACTCCTAAGGCTTGAGTAGTTAGATAGTACTTTTCATAAATGGTTTTGGGTTTTTTCTTTAAAAAGATAATCTTATCCTTTTTTAGGTTAACCTCAAACACCTCTCTATCAAAGACAAAACCAAATTCTCCCTTTTTATAAGTTGAGGTTGTAAAAAGTGTGTTGGAGGTTTTTATAGTGGGAAGCATATCCACAAACCCATCGTAGAACTCTTTTTCTTGAGCTTCTAGCCATTCATATAAACCGTTTTTAGCTTTAAAACTACCCGGTACCCTTGCTAAAAGTAAACTGTTTAACTGTTCTAAAGCTATGGTAGCTTTTAGATTTAAGAGAGCTTTCTCTTTAGTTTGATACCGTTTAAGAAGAAGATCATAAAACAGTTTTAAAGAGATGGTAGAGAGAAGAGAGATTATTATCAAAACTAACACTATTTCAACTAAGGTAAATCCTCTTTTTACCATACCATCTTATTAATTTCGGTTTTTCCGATATTGTAACCGGTATAAACCAATTTCCCAAAACTGTTTTTAAGCTTAGAGTGTTCTACCACTACCTCAACAACCTTTATATCACTAATTTGATGGTGGCTTAAAGAGGAGTTGAAAAGATAGTTTACAGTAGTTTTTAAAGTGAAGTTGTTTATTTTTAGAATATAACCATCAAAGTCATCTAGATCGTCTCTAACTTTACCTTCTAACTTGATCCCTTTCTCTTTTAGTTTATGTAAACAGTTTCTAGAGTTGATAGCTCCTCCTATTCGATAGATATTTTCCTTCCAATAGTTACACTCCTCTTTAGCTAAAAGAATATCCAAATAGTAAAGATTCTCTTCACTCCAGGGAAGGGTAGAGATGGTAGCAAGAAGGTTATAAGCTTCTTCTACTCCCTCTTCTTTAAGTTGAGTTTTTAAAATCTCAAAGTCTATAAGAAAAACTCTAGAAAAGGAGCTAAACACCAATCCCATAATTAAAATTGAAAAGACAAGCTCCAACAAACTTAAACTTTTTCTCATAAAAGTATTTTTGCACTTACCGCTACCGCTGCGGTTTCACTTTTTAAGACTAAGGGAGTATCTAGCCCTTTAATCTCTTTAAAAAGTCCTCTTTCACTCTCTACCAATCCACCCTCAGCTCCAATACAAAAAGAGGTAAGTTTTCCATCTGAGTTTAAAGGAGTATCACAAAAATCGATAAGAACGGTGTTAGGAAATCTTTTTAAAACCTTTTTTAAGGAGGTTTCTATCTCAATCTCCATCAATTTACTTCTTCCACACTGTTGAGAGGAGTTTATCAGTATCTTTTTTAACCTATCTAGCTTTAATTTAAAGTTCCTTTGACTTCTCTCACAATACACAAACACCACTCTCCAAATCCCGATCTCATTCAAACTAGGTAAAGTTTTTTCAACCACCTTAGGATCAACAACACACCAGATTAAAGTAACCTCTCTTTTAGGTAAAACCTCTTTACACTCTAAAAAAACCAGCTTTAAAAAAGCTTTTCTTTTTTCAACTCTCTCTACCAAATAGGTAAAAAGATAACAATCCTTTAAGTTTCTAAAAAGTAGTTTTTCCCCCTCTTTGTGGCGTCGAGATTTAAATAGATGTAGAAAACTCTCCCCTTCTACGATTAAATTAGCTTCTCCAGCTTCTGGGTGATAAATAAATTGCATTACTTTAACACAAACGCCAAAATAAACACCAATATCTCAGCTACTACCTCAGTCCCTAAAACTTTACTAGCCCAACTCTTATACGCTTTTTGGGCTTCTATCTCATCACTTCTAATAGGTCTTAACTTTTTATAAAGAAGGATCTGATGTACTAAAACTCCTATAGAAAGAAAGATCATCAACAACACTTTTAAACTCCAAACCTCTTTATATCCCAGATTCAAAAGGGCAGTAATCATCAACGTACCGGTAAAAATCACCATTCCAAGTAGGATAGATTGGATTAAATAGAGGGTTCTAGCCCTTTTAGAGAAAGTGATAAAATCTTCCTCTTTCTTTATCCAAAAAAAAGCGACTTGTGATAAAATGAGCAAAAGATTTACTAAGGTATGGGTGTGTAAACTAGCTTTAAATAGCGTTTCCATAAAACTCCTTTTTTGGGGGAAATTATATCAAAGGAATTTGATGCAACTTTTAGAAGCGTTAGAACTTATCTCCTCTTTTGAAATTGAACCACCATACGAAACGTTAAACCTAGAGGAAGCTTTAGGAAGAGTGAGTGCGCAAGATTATTTTGCGAAAGTGGCCTTACCTAGATTTAATAATTCCGCAATGGATGGGTATGCGATCACCCTTTCTACAAAAGAGGCTAAAGTAATTGAAGTGGTTTTTGCAGGAGAGGAGGCTACAAAAGAGGTAAAAGATAATCAAGCTATAAAAATTATGACCGGGGCAAAAGTTCCTAAAGGAACTCAAGCTATAGTCCCAATCGAAGAGGTAGAAAGAAAGGGAGATAAAATCTATCTCCCTTCAACTATAAAACCCAACGCAAATATTAGATTTAAAGGGGAAGATGTAAAAGAGAAGGAGTTAGTTTTAGCTAAAGGTGAAAAGATAACCCCTTATAAGATCGCACTTTTAGCCAGTCAAGGGTACAGTTTCATTAAGGTGTATCAAAAACCTAAAATTACTCTCTTTGCAACCGGAAATGAGTTAAAGATGTATTATGAAACTCTAGAAAACTCTCAAATTTACAACTCCAACGCTCCCGCCTTAATAGCTAGATGTAAAGAACTTGGATGTGAAGTTAGTTTTTTAGGAAAGGTGGAAGATAGTTTAGAGGCCACTAAGAAAGCGATCTTAAACTCTTTGAAGAAAAGCGATCTTATTTTAACCACAGGAGGAGTAAGCGTAGGGGATGCTGACTATACCAAAAAAGCTTTTGAAGAGCTAGGGATGACCCCTTTTTTTACAAAGTTAGCTGTAAAACCGGGTAAACCCACTACTTTAGGAAAGTTAAAAGATAGCTTTATCCTCTCTTTAGCGGGAAATCCGTTAGCGGCTGTATTAAATTTTGAAATTCTAGGAAGAGTATTAATCAATAAACTTAAAGGACAAAAAGAGTTTTTTTTAAAACCTATCCACGCTAAACTTTCTGAAAAGATAAATTTAAAAGGCGATAGAGCTGTAATAATTCCAGGAATTTTTGATGGAAACTATTTCACTCCGTTGAAAGCTTCTTCGGGAATGGTAAAACCTTCTGCGTTGATGAATGGGTTTATCATCTCTAGGAAGAAAAAGGTTGAAGGGGAGGTTAAATTTATTCCGCTGTGGGATTTTTACTCATCCAAGTTTGAAGAAATTTTTAGTTAAGGAGGAAGAGATGGCCGATATTTTAAAGATAGGAAAATATGAGTTTACCAGTAGGCTGATTGTAGGAAGTGGGAAGTATCCCGATTTTAAAACCACCTATGACGCTACTATCGCTAGTGGAGCTGAGATGATAACGGTGGCGGTTAG
>JAADFB010000060.1 GCA_013153095.1 Campylobacterota bacterium
TTTATAGATTCCAAAAATACTACCTACACTTAAATTTACATCAACTAAACTGCTTCCATCTAAAGGATCATAAGCTACTAGAAACTCTCCACTTTTTTCTACCTCTTTAACCTCTTTTTTCTCTTCGCTTGCGATAGCTTTTAAGCTTTTGACTTTAGATAGCTCCTCTTCAAAAATCTTATCGCTTTGAATATCTAGCTTTAACTGAACCTCTCCTGAGCTGTTTTTAGTATCGCTAAAGCCTAAATCTTTGGTATAGATAGCTTTTGAAACTCTTTTTACTCCCTCTTGGATCGCTTGTAAAATCTCTTCCATTCCTTACACCTCTTTTGCGTTTTTAAAAATCCACTCTATAATCTCGTGGGTATTGTTTAAATCTAAAACCTCAATCCCTTTAATCTGGTTAAGAGGAACTGTATTATCGATAGCTATTGCATCTGCATACTCTAGATAAAAAGGGTCTACTTTTTCCCTAAAAATAGCGATTCTAGGTAATTTCCAAGTTTTCAATCCCTCTACCAATAAAAAATCAAACTCCCCAACCATCTTTACAATCTCTTCCAATCCCTTAGACTCGTGGGAAAAATAGGTAGTTCTAGTTGGAGAGGCTACAACCACATCTGCACCGCTATGAAAGAATTTGTAACTATCTTTTCCTTTAGTATCAAAAGTGGCTTTATCTTTAGGATCGTGTTTTATAACTACAACTTTATAGTTGGGAGTTAACTCTTTTACAATCTTTTCTATTAGGGTTGTCTTTCCGCTGTTTGACGCTCCTGTAAAAGCTACAGCCCGACCCATTCTTTTTTCCTTGTGGGAGTTTGTGGTAGCATTATATTTGACAAATCCTTAAGCTTTGCTATAATTTAACGCTGATTAATTGAAGTGTCTAAAGCGGTCTTAAAAAGGTTCTTTAAATGAGGAAAACATTAACACTTTTTGCTCTCCTTTTTCTTCTTTTAGGATGTAACTCCAAAGAGACTTTATCGGTGTTTGAACCAGATAAACCCTATATGGAAGCGATGCGTTGGACTGCAAAAGGGGATATTTCCGTTTCTTTAGAAAATAAGGCGTTAATTATTGCTACCTATTTAAATCCTATTGAAAGAAAAACCGGAAATGAACGGTTTTTTATAAGAGTTTATATCGATAACGATTTTGATGATCCTAAAAAAGCGGGTTTATTTCATCCAGGCTATAAACTTCTTTTAAATGGGATTGAACCTTTAAAGATTGAAGAGTTGGAGTATGAGAACCCTTTAGTTAAAAAGATGCCTTTTGTGGAGAAGTGGTACCGTTTTTATATTGTGGAGTTTCCTAAGCAGGAAGAGGAGGAGGAGTTACGTTTAACCTTTGAAAATGAAGAGTATCCCCCCGCAGAGTTAATCTTTAGGAAATTTGAGCTTGAAGAAACGCAAAAGGGAGAAGGGACGCCCTAAGATTTTACGATAGATATAATAGTTGGCAAGAACCTTTTTCCCATACTTTCGAGTTTCATCATAAGTTACAAACTCCATCGCCAAAAGAGGATCGCTATAGGATTTAAAAAGTGGAATTACTGAGCGCTTAGTGTATCCTATCCCTCCATTATATGCGTACGCTACAAAAAGTGGATTTTTTAACCGTTTGTAAAGATAGTTGATATGGTATCTTCCAAATCTTACCGCCGTTTTCTCATCAAACATCATATCTAAATCAAAATTTTTAATTTTAAACCGTTTAGCGTAATCTTTAGCCAAAAACGGCATAAACTGCATCGCTCCTAGTGCAAAAGAGGAGGAGACTGAACCGGGAATAAATCTACTTTCTTGTCTAGCTAAAGCGTAAAGAAGTGCTTTATTATCTAACTTTTCATCTAAAAGATACTGTTCATACGGCATCACATAAGGGTGAAGATGGTATAAAAACGCTTTCTCTAAAAATAGTGCATAAGCCCCTTGTGTATTTTGACATTCAAACTTTTGGCTATATTTTTTTAAATCTTTCTTTTTACTCTCTCTTAACACCTTATACCACTCAAAAGGATCGCTTAAGTTTATATCACACCGTTTTTTAGGAGGGAATAGGTAAAGATAGTTGGTAAACTTTTTATTTGCGATCTCATAAGCTAAGAGTGTGTAGATATTTAAATCCCAGGAGTTTAGAAGTTTTTTTAAAGCGCTCTTATCTCCAGTTTTGTATAACCAAAAGAGAGCGCGATCCTTATCACTTTGATAATAACTCTTTTTGTAGGAGTGTTTAAAGAAAGCTTGGGCGATGTTGAGAAGATTTTTTTTATAAGCAAATAACCCTAAGTAGAAAGCACTCCTAGCATCAAAATATTTTGGTTCTAATAACATCAACGAGTAAGCGCTTCTGTCTAAATTTTCAAAAACAACTTTTTTTACATAACTTTTAAATCCATAGTATTTAGAAAGCTGTTTAGCAAACTGTTTATTAAAACTTACATTAAAATGCTCTTTTCTAAATTTAGAGCCTACCCGATTTACTATTTTTAAAAACTCCTTCGGGTCTTTTAGAAGAACTCGCTCAGGATGAGGTGGAAGAAGATATTTTATCTCCTCCCTTACCGGATAACCTCTAAGTTTTTTAAAAACTGTAAACTTTTCATTTTGAGATAGCTTTGTCATCTTATAGGGGGTAATTGCCGCAGCTATACAAGCGGCATCTTGTTTTACAAGTTTTTTTGGCTTCATCTTTAAACATTGTGCGATCCTAGAGATGTTAGGGTCTTTTATCTTTTTAGCATAGCGATAAAAGATTTTATAGGTAACCCTTTTGGTCATCTCTAGCGCTCTTTGAGCCTCTTTTGGGGTTATATCTTGCCCTAAAAATCGCCAAATATAATAATCTTTTGCAATTGATCTAGGTTTACTTTCTAACCATTCTAATGTTATCTCCCGCGAAAAGAGTAAAAAAGGGAGAAAAATTAAAAATATCTTTTTCAACTACCCAACCTATACGCAAGACGCATCAATAGATTTACTACAAAGAGATCGATAAACTGAAGGGCGATTATAATTACTAGTGGCGCTAAATCGATCCCACCTACTACAGTTGGAATATATCTTCTAACTAATCGATATGCGGGTTCACTTAAACGGTAAAGAGTTTGAACGATAGGGTTATGGGGATTGGGTTGTACCCAACTAATTAAAGCTGCAATAATGATTACCCAAATGTAAAGATTGATCACCATATGCAAAATCGACGCGATAGCTTGTAACAAGGTGGCAATAACTATCATCTTTTTTTTTCAAGGCTTTAGCCTTTACTTCCTCCTTTTTAAAGTTTTATCAACTCTTTGATCTCAGGGCGCAGATGGCGGTAAAGAAGGGAGATTTCAGGCCCCTTATCTGCTCCGCTTAAAATTAAACGCAACGGCTTAAAAAATCGTTTCCCTTTAAGAGAACTCCTTTTCATTACCTCCTTCTTAAACTCCTCAAACTCCGTAGGTAATTCTAGTTGCGCTATTATCTCTTTTAATTCTTGAGCTTCCCTTTTAAACTCTCCAAACTCCCTTTTCTCTTCTAAAACCTTTCTTATCTTCTCTTTTAACTCTTTTAAAGTGCTAGCTTCTTCTAAATAAAGTTTTACTAACTCTCCTAGCTCCTCCTTTACTCCAATCTTTTGGGCTAAAAGTTTGGGATCAAGTTTTTCTAGATGTTTTCTGTTTAAAAATCTTAATTTAGCAAGATCAAATTTTGCACTAGTTTTAGAGAGTTTTCCTATATCAAACCACTCTATCGCCTCTTGAAGGGTAAAAACCTCTTGGGGAGTTTGGTTTCCTAGTAAGATTAGATAGTTTATAATAGCTTGGGGAAGGAAACCTTCCTCTAACAACCACTTAACACTTGAAGCTTTATCCCGTTTGCTCATCTTTTTACCCTCTTCATTGAGAATAATAGGAAGATGAGCATACTCCACCTCTTTAGTATAACCTAAGAGGTTTCTAATGTGGATCTGTTTTGGGGTGTTGGAGAGATGATCCTCTCCTCTAATTATTAATTCAATATCGCTTAACATATCGTCTATCGCGCAGGCAAAGTTATAAGTTGGCATCCCATTAGATCGTAAAATCACAAAACTATCCACTTCAAAAGGAGAAAATTGCTGTTCTCCTTTGATTAAATCTCTAAATTTTATAGGGGTAGCAGGTTTTTTTACCCTAATTACAAACTTACCCCTTCTTTGAGAGGCTTCTTTTAGAGTTAAATTTTCACATTTTCCACTATATCGGTAAGGTCGCCTTTCCTTTTTAGCTTTTTCCCTCTCTTTTTCAAGCTCCTCTTCACTACAAAAACATACAAACGCTTTTCCCTCTTCTAAAAGTTTAAAAGCTAAGTTTTGGTGGAAGTGGAGATTTTTACTTTGATAAATTAAGTCATCATATTCTATTCCAAACAGTTTTAAAATCTCCAAAATCTCCTTATCTTTTCCCTCTACATTTCTAGCTTGATCGGTATCCTCTATCCTTACAATAAACCTTTTATTTTTCTGTTTTGCTACAATGTAGTTAAAAAGAGCGACTCTTAAGTTCCCAATATGAAGATCTCCAGTGGGACTGGGAGCAAACCTTAACATAAGGCTCCTTTTTTTAGTTTCAATTTTATTAAAAAAATCTTAAAAATGCTCTTTGAGAAAAAAGAGAAATAGCAGTAAAAATCTTTTTTAGATAAAGTTTTTATTATGCGACGAGGTCTGTTGAAACTATTAATAATTTTTATGTTCGGTTTAGTTTTCCACGACTACTTTATTACCCAAGTGGATATTGTAAAAAAATGTGACCTCATCCAAGATTCACCAAAACATCAAGCTTTACACCTCAACACTTTAGAGATAGAACCGTTTGAACTCTCTTTTATCCCTTTCTTTGAAGCTCCCCTTTTTGAATATCAAGATTTAAGTTCACAGTTCATCTACCACCTCTCTCCCCCTCCCCCTAAATCTTTCTTCCTCTAAATTAAAATTTAAAAATTTTTTTAAAGGAGGAGAGGTGAGATTTTTACCTTTTTTAGCCGTAACCACTAGTTTATTACTAGCGCAAGAGATTAGTTATCTTTTTTCAAAAGTTAAGGAAAGTCCCTTTTTTTTAAAAGAGAAAACAGCCCTAGAAGCTCAGTTTCTAGAGAAAAAAGCTCAACCTTTTAACCAAAACTACCGCCTAAATCTCTCTACTGGTTACGCGAAACCTGATGATGGAAGCGGGAAGGGGGAGGTTGAGATTGGAATAGGAAGAGACTTTTATTTAAAAAAAGATGTTTTAAAAAACTACTTTCTAACCCAAGAGGAGTATTACAACTTTTTACAAAAAGTAACACTTGCTAAACTTAAAGGGGAAATTTGGCGTTTATATGGAAACTATTGTATCAAGATGAAAGCTTTACAAGCTAAAGGTAGTTTAGGTGTTGTTTATGACGAGATCGCTAGACATATCGATAAAGGAGTTAGGTTAGGAGAGTTTAGTGCTAGCGATTCGATTATGGCTCATCTGGCGTTAGATAATTTAAATCTTCAAATCTCTGAACTTGAAAGCGAGTTAGCTGAGATTGAGGCTAGACTTAGATCGATTATTCCAACTTTTAACGGCGATTTTTTATGTACCCAACACTTAAAACCCAACACCGATAAACTTTTTTATCCTCAAAACTCCTATTTATGGAAGATGTTAAAAAGCAAACAGAAAGCGTTAAAAAGTGAGTTGGCACTCCATAGAAATTTAAGAGATATAGGAGTCGATTTAGCATTAAGCAAGGAGATAGATACCACGCGTGCCGTAGTTGGAATCTCCATTCCTTTTTACAAAGGTGTAGCCAATGAAGCCCAAAAGAAGGCGATCTTAAAAAATCTTCACTCCGCTATCCAAACCCTTCACGCTTTAGAGGATAGTTACGCTCAAGAGAGTCGAGCGTTAAAGCAAAGGTTAAATATCTACTTTGAGCATGTTTCAAAAACGGAAGATTCTATCAAACTCTCAGCTAATACCCTCATTGAACAAAGTCAAATGAGATTTAAAGCGGGAGAAGAAAGCCTTTTTGGGATGTTAAAAGCGATTGAGACAAAACTATCAATGATTGAAACGATTTTAGATCTAAAGATTAGACGCCACAATGCGGTGGCTGATTATATGCAAAAGTATGCGGTAGAGATTGAAAGGATTTTAAAATGAGAGGAGTGTTAATTTTACTTCTTTTAGGATTGTCTTTAAATGCAAAACTTATAAGAGCCAATGTTCCTACCCAAAAGGTTGAAGTTACCAATAAAGTGTATGCAGGAAGTTACTTAGCTATTGGGTATCTTCCAGCAAAAGATAAGTATGTAATCGATGCTCCGGTGGAAGGGGTTGTGGAGAGTTTAAGAGCAAAAATCTATGAACCTATCAAAAAAGGGGAGCTGTTAGTTAGAATTAAAAGCCCCAAAATTTTAGAACTAGAATCGGAATTTATCGACACCTTGATAGAGAGAGATTTTTATCGAAAAGAGGTAGCAAGATTAAAACCGCTCTATGAGGCTGCGGTTGTAGCTAAGAAGGTGTATTTAAAAACTAAAAACACCCTCAATAAATTTGAAACCAAAGCAAAATTTCTTTTTAATCTGTTGGTAGAGTGGGGTTTGACAAAATCGCAAG
>JAADFB010000050.1 GCA_013153095.1 Campylobacterota bacterium
GAAAAATTATGAACAAATTTTCAAAAGAGCCTATCAATCCACTCATTGGAGCAGCTGGAGTTAGTGCGGTTCCAATGGCAGCTAGAGTTGCCAATAAAGTTGGAATGGATGAAGACCCTACAAATGTTCTTTTAATGCACGCTATGGGTCCAAATGTTGCTGGAGTTATCGGTTCTGCAGTAGCTGCTGGGGTTTATCTTTCTATCTTTTAATCCTCTTAGGAGAGTCCTCCCTTCTCTCCTTTTGGTACAATTAGCCAAAAAGAGGAGAGAAGAATGAAAGCTTGGCTAAGTAAAAAACTCCCTTCAGGTAAGATTTTATGTGAAGCGTGTGCGCACGCGTGTAAACTGGATGAGGGGGAGTATGGAATTTGTGGGGTTAGAAAAGTTGAAGATGGAGAACTTAAGCTTTTAGTTTACGGAAAAGCTGCTGCGATAAATGTTGATCCTATTGAGAAAAAACCGCTTTTTCACTTTCTTCCAAATACTCAAGTTTTTTCCTTTGGGACAGTTGGGTGTAACTTCTCTTGCGCTTTTTGTCAAAACTTTGAGATAAGTCAATATCCAAAAGAACGTAATAACCATATCTGGGGAAAAGAGCTTCCACCACAAATAGCAGTAGAGATTGCAAAAAGGTATCAATGCCGTTCTATCGCTTACACCTATAACGAGCCTATCGTTTGGTTTGAGTATAGCTATGATACTGCAAAACTTGCTAAGGAAGCTGGATTAAAAAACGTCTATGTAACTAGTGGGTATGAAACCAAAAAAGCGTTTAGCTATCTCAAAGAGGTAATTGATGGGATGAATATCGACCTTAAAGCTTTTAGTGATCGATTTTATAAAGAACTTTGCGGGGCTAGGTTAAAGCCTGTTCTTCAAGCTATAGAGGAAGCTTACAAAAACGGTATTTGGATCGAGATAACAACCCTTTTTATCCCCAATCAAAACGATTCAGAAGAGGAGATGAGACAGATAGCCAATTTTATCGCTTCTTTAGATACCGCTATTCCTTGGCACGTAAGTGGATTTTTCCCAAACTACAAGATGAGAAATGTCTCTCCAACTCCTCCTCAAACTTTGCTCAAAGCGTATGAGATCGGGAGAGCTGAAGGATTAAAATTTGTATATGTGGGAAATTTTAACGCTCCAGAGTATGAGACCACCTATTGCCCCACATGTAATTTTCCAGTCATTGAAAGGAGAGGGCATATTGGAAGCGAAGTAGAAAACCATCTACGCGATGGACACTGTCCCAACTGTAACACTTTTATCCCGGGAGTTTGGAGTTAACTCCCGTTAGATCTCAAAGCGGTGTAAAGCGTTTCTTTTGATAATAGAGGAGACTAGATAGTTATATCTTTTACCAATTCCTGAATATTTACCCATTGTCATCGCCGCTTGAAGACCATTAAACTTTTTACCCCTTTGCTTCGCTAAAAAACGAGCCATTCTAAATTTTCTGTAAGCTCTGTGGCGGTTTAAGTTTAACATATAGGAAGCGATCGATTCTTGGATAGAGTCAAAAATTTTTATCTTATGTTTTTTCCCCTTAGAGCGTCTTTTAGGAATTAACCCTTTTTTTCCATATGTCCACTCTCCAAAAAAGTTGTTAGCTTCTCTTGCAAATCTGCTTTTACCCCAACCGCTTTCTATTGCCGCTTGTGCTAAAACTAAAGAAGTTGGAATCGTATCCACTTTTTTTAGGTATTCTTCTTCATTGTAAAGATGTTTAATTCTATACTTTTGTGCAATCTCTAAAAGTTTATCTAACATGTTTTGCGGGAGGATCGGGTTGTGTTTATATTCTTTAAAAAAATGTTTAATAAATTTTCTCTCAACTTCGATCTTTTTATTCTCTTTTTCTATTAAGGGAGTTAAAAGTTCAAAGAATTTTTCTTTTTGGAGCTTAATATTTTTAATGGAGTAGTACCAGCTTGGAAGCTTATCTGACCCAAATGAAAAACCAATTATCAAACTCAAAACTGCAAGAACTTTTTTCAAATAACCTCCTTCTTAAAGGTTTCAAACACCTTTTTAACTCTTCCTTTAAGGTAGAGTCTTTGGTTCTCTTCTCTTAAGACAAGCTTTTCTTGGCTTTTAGGGTAGATAGATGCCTCATTTTCAACCTTCCCCTCCATTAACGCTTTAAGAAAGCTTGCCGCCATACCTGTGCCACAGGCTAAAGTTTCTCCTTCAACTCCCCGCTCAAAGGTTCTAATAAGAACCGTTTTCAAGTCGGGTATTTTAGCATAATTAACATTAGCATCGTATTTAATTCTTAATTTTTTAGCAATTTTAGGGTTAAATTCTTCTAAATTTTCTACAAATGTTACCAAGTGTGGCACACCTGTATCTATTAACCACCACTCCAATCCTTCCTCTTTGATCCCTTTTTTTAAAACTTTAGGTTGGGTTAATTGAGACTCTACTACATCCCCTTCTACTCTTGCTTCAATCACCCCTGCTAAGGTTAAAAATCTCATTTTTTTAGGAGCTAAACCGTAACTGTGGGCATAATGGGCTGCTGCTCTGCTTCCGTTTCCACACATACTTGCTACACTCCCATCGGAGTTATAAAACTCCCACTCAAAATCTAGCTTAGAATGTGGAACTAATACGATCAATCCATCTGCTCCTACGGAATTGTGACGATCACATAACTCCTTAGCTAAAGCAGATCTATCCCGTTTTACGAAAGAATGGAAAAGTAAAAAGTCGTTTCCGCTAGCGCTATATTTAACCAAATGCATATCTCTCCTTTAATTTTTCTATTAAGTTTTCTACCTCATTTTGGAGATGTTTTAAATCTTGGCTGTTATCGATCACATAATTGGCAAGTTTTCTTTTCTCTTCTATATCTATTTGGGAGTTTATTCGTTGGAGAGCTTCTTGAGGAGTAAAGTGGTTCCGTTTTATCAATCTTTGGAGCTGAATCTCTTTAGGAGCGTATACTACTACAACTGGGGAGAGAGGATAGTTTTTTGTTTCAAAAAAGAGAGGGATATCGATAAAATAAGGGATTTTAAATTTTTCCTGTTTTTGGGCTAGAGAGTAGATTTTCTCTTTTATTAAGGGATGAAGAAGAGTTTCTAGCTGCTTACGCTTAGAGGGGTTAGAGAAGACCAATTTCCCAAGCGCTTTTCTATCCACCTCATCATCTTTTACATACTCTTCTCCAAACATTTTCTTGATTTCTAAAAACTGTTCATTTAATACTTGATGAGCTATTTTATCCGCATCGATAATATGAAATCCGTACAGCTTTAAAAGGTTTGCGGTGGTACTTTTACCTGTGGCTATTCCTCCTGTTAATACTACGGCGTAATTAAGTTCTACCACTTATACAGCTTTCCTAAACTCTTTTTTACATAGTTGGGGAGAATAAAGCTAGCTTTATGAAGATCGGAGTTGTAATATCTCAATCCATCTATCAAATCGGCTCGTTGTAAGATTATATCCGCAGTAGGATGGTAATGTTTACTTCCTAAAATAAAGTTCCAGTTACATCCCGGATACACATACATCTCAAACCGATAGGGCATCACTATTTTAAAAAAAGAGCCTATCACCTCCATAATTTTTTTATGTAAAGGAAAATCGATCCACCAGCTTTCACCCTGAGCGACAACTATTCCATCATCCTTTAATATCCGATACACATTTTTATAAAACTCTTTGTTAAAAAGTCCCTCTGCCGGACCTTTAGGATCGGTACTATCCACTAACACTATATCATATGTTTTATCCTCACACTCTTTTACAAACTCTATACCATCTCCAATAATTAGATTAAGTCTAGGATTATCCCAATCTCCAATATCGGGGAAAAATTTTTTACTAACCTCAACCACCTCTTTATCGATTTCTACCATATCCACTTTTATCCCGCTATGGCGTAAAACCTCTTTTGCGCTTCCCCCATCACCTCCTCCAATAACTAACACCTTTTTAGGTTCCTTATGGGTACAGATTGGAACGTGAGCTATCATCTCGTGATAGATAAACTGATCCTTATCACATAACATCCCATTTCCATCGATAACTAAAATATTTCCAAACTGTTCACTTTTATAAACTTCGATCTCTTGATATTGACTTTTGGTAGAAAATAGTTTCTCTTCCACTTTTAAAGCCTGTTTAAAAAAATTATCGTGAACCTCTTCAAACCACATTTTTCCTCCTAAAAATCTCATAACTTCGATATTTTCCGTATAAAACTTTATGATATAATTTTTTGCTTAAAAAAGGTTTAGAAGGAGAAGCGAATGTGCGGGGATAAGATGCAAAGAATCTTGATGGCAATTATGTTAGGTTTGACGATGTACCTTTTTGCGATGGGAAGAAGCGATCAGTTTATGTTCCAATTAGGTGTAATACTTCAAACCTTTATCATCATTATGCTTTTAATCTTTGCGTTTACCAATTTTTGTCCAAGCTTGTGGTTTTTTAACAAGGTATTTGGTAAATGTGAGTGGGAGAAGAAGTGATCAGCTATAAAGATAGCGGGGTTGATATTGAAGCGGGAAATAGCTTTGTAGAAGCTATAAAACCGCTAATAGCTTCTACCTTTACTCCCCAAGTAGTAGGTGATATTGGGGGGTTTTCGGGAGGGTTTGCCCTTCCTAGTGATGTAAAAGACCCTATCCTATTTGGTGCAACAGATGGAGTTGGTACCAAATTAAAAATAGCCATCTTAGCCCAAAAGTTTGATACGATCGGAATCGATCTAGTAGCGATGTGTGTAAACGATCTAATTTGCAGTTTTGCTACTCCACTTTTCTTTTTGGACTATTTTGCAACCGGAAAGTTAAAGATAGAGCAAGGTGTAGAGATTGTTAAGGGGATTGTAAAAGGTGCAAAAGAAGCAGAATGTGCAGTTATTGGAGGAGAAACTGCGGAGATGCCCGGAATTTATAAAAAGGGAGATTTTGATCTAGCCGGGTTTGCGGTTGGGGTGGCTTCTAAAAATGAGCTGGAAACTCTTCCTAAAGTTCAGGAAGGGGATATTTTAGTTGCTCTACCTTCTAGCGGTCTTCACTCTAATGGGTACAGTTTGGTAAGAAAACTCTTTTTTGAAAAGCTAAAGATGGATTTGGAAGAGGAGATAGAAGGAAAAAGTTTAAAAGAGATTTTATTAGAACCTACTAGAATCTATGTAAAAGAGTTTAAAAGATTAAAATCACATCTAAAAGCGTTAGCCCATATTACAGGGGGTGGAATAGTTGAAAATCTTCCTAGAGTTTTACCAAAAAACTTAGATGCGTTGATTGATACTTCAAAATTAAAAATCCCTCCCGTCTTTCAATTTATCTCCAACTATGTGCCTAAAGAGGAGATGTTTAAAACTTTTAATATGGGGGTAGGGATGGTATTGGTTGTATCTTCTAAAGAAGTTGATGAGGTATTAAATGATGGATATATAATTGGAGAAGTTGTAAAAGGTAAAGGAGAGGTACGATTGATCTAATCTACTATCTACTTTCCAAATTTGCTAACGCATTTTTGCTTCCACCGGGGATTTTTGTAACTCTTCTAATTTTACTTTTTTTCTACTTTAAGAGGGTGATTTTTTTGATTTTAGCTATAGTGATATGGGTTTTTAGCACAAAAGTTGTAGGAGATTTATTGATACAGCCTTTAGAAGAGTGGAAATTTTTTCCTAAAGGTGATCCTAAAGCAGTAGTAGTATTAGGAGGGGGAGAGGCAAAAGCTGCAAAAAACCTTCCTACTAGTGCGATGGGGACTAAAAGAATTCTTTATGGGTTGATGGTGGGATATAAAAAAGAGCTTCCTGTAATTGTTACAGGATGTGAAGGGGAGAGGGCTAGAAAAAGTGTAGAGGAGATCGTAAGGGGATTTGATCTTCCCTTTAAAGAAAACAATTCTACCAATTGTAAAAGATGTTTTATTATAGAAGGGGAAAGTAAAGATACTTATCAAAACGCCCTTTTTACCTCAAAGATAGCCCCAAAAGAGATCTATTTAGTAACTTCAGCTTACCATATGCCTAGAAGCTATTTTCTTTTTAACCACTTTGGTTTTAAGATCACTCCACTCTCTACCGACTATAAACGTGGAGGAGAGTATGGGGTGTTGGAGTTTTTGCCCTCATATTGGGGATTTGAAAACAGCTTTTTAGCTTTACACGAGTATTTAGGGATTTTGAGTTTATATCTGCGTGGAATTCTTTAACAGCTCCACTACTTCCTCATCGTTAAGCTGGTGAAAATCTTGATAAAATTGTCCTACTGCTACAAAGTTTGATGGAACCTCTAAAACTACTATCTCATTTGCAGCTCTTTTTAAAAGTTCAACTCCCTCTTTTGAGCTTACCGGCACAGCCACAATAACCTCTTTTGCCCCCTTTCGCTTCAGAGCTTGCGCGGCTAGATATAGACTGGCTCCAGTGGCTACTCCATCATCCACTAAAATTACTCTTTTTTCTTCAACTTGGGGCAAAGGGGTGTTATAAAGTTTTCTTTTTTCTTTGATCTTTTGTAAAATAGTTTTAACTTGGGCATCTATATAGCTTCTAGGAATACCTAACATCTTTATCGCTTGTAAATTAAGATACTCCAATCCATCCTCAGTTATAGCTCCAATCGCAGCTTCTACATTATAGGGAGAAGGAATTTTTTTTACAAAAAAGATCGCCAAAGGTAGATCTAATTCCTTTGCGATCTCATATCCGATAGGAACTCCTCCTCTAGGAAGTGCTATTACTAGGGTAGAAGGATCATTTTTATACCTCTTTAAAGCTTCAGCTAGAGCTTTTCCAGCTTCAAAGCGATCTTTAAACAATTAATCCCCTCCAATGGTTTCATCATAATCTAACGGAGTAGCATTATCCTTTGGAACATAATCTTTACCAAACTCGTTTTTAGCTATCTCTAACGCTTCAATCAAATCGTCAATATTTTCGTAAGGGATATGAACTTTCCATTCCGGTTCTAATGGATTTCCTTTTAAACTTACCCCTATACTTACTACCGGTTCACTTCCCTCTCCATACGGTTCTGTGATATGGGCAACACTTACAACCCCATCTTTTGTTCCATAAAGGTGAAACAGTTTTATCTCAGTATGGGTTTTTGCCATACTTTCCTCCTTAAGATAGATTCAAAATAATTATATCACAACAGATAGGGAAGTTTTGCTACTTTTGTGTCACGAGAGTGAAAAGAAAAGTTTAAGTTGACTTTTTTAAAAGCCTCATTAAAAGTGCCTGCAGTTTCAACCACTGCTTATGTTCTAAAAGAGGAAATCCCGCGTAAGTCTTTTTACCTTCTATCGATTTGGTAACTCCTCCTCTAGCGGCGATAACAGCAAAATCTCCTATCTCTAAATGCCCTGCTGTAGCGCTTTGTCCACCCATTATTACATTTTTACCCAATTTGGAAGAACCTGAAATTCCAACTTGACTAGCCATTAAAACATTTTCCCCAATTTCGCTATTGTGTCCTATTTGAATTAGATTATCCAGCTTAGTCCCTCTTTTAATGATAGTGGAATCAAAAGTCGCCCTATCGATAGTGCAGTTAGCCCCGATCTCCACATCATCCTCAATTACTACATTTCCGTTCTGATAGATTTTTATATGTTTCCCCTCTTTTGTATGGGCAAATCCGTAACCATCACTTCCTATTACTGTCCCAGAATGGATAATACAGTTAGCCCCAATTTCACAATCTCTATAAACTACTACATTTGGATAAATTAGGGTGTTATCTCCTATCTTTACATTATCTCCAATAACTACGCCGGGCATTAAGATAACATTATCTCCTATTTTACTCCCAAACCCGATATAAACATTTGGAGCTATGGTACAGTTTTTCCCTATTTTGGGTTTTTCCCCTTCTGTTTCAAACGCTCTTTTAGCAAACAGTTTGGAGATGTAAGCCAAACTCAAGTAGGGTTCAGGGGAAACCAAACCGCTAACCCCTTTAGGAAGTTCTTTTAAAAACTCCTCCTTTAAAATCACTCCTCCAGCTTTAGTAGTTTTTAAAAAGGGGAGATATTTTTTACTTTCTACAAAGGAGAGAGAAGAGGGGGTTGCTTTTTGAAGCGTTTGAAGATGAGTAATTTCCTTATCTTCTCCTATTAGTTTTAAATTAAACTCTTTAGCTAAATAAGATAGTTTCATCGCTCAATTGCCACTACACCGCTTCTAACTATCTCTTTAGGGTTAAACCGTTTTAAAGCGCTAATAAAGTTTGATATTCTTTTGGGTTCATCTGCTGCCATAATTATGGCACTATCTTGACCAATATTTACAATATTTCCATTATAAGCTCTACATAACGCTTCTACATCCGCTAATCGCTCTTCTAAAGGGATTTTAGCCATTACCATCTCTTTTTCTACCAGTTCGCTATGCTCAATAACTTTATACACCGGGATAAGTTTATGAAGCTGTTTAATTATTTGCTCTATAACCTTTGCGCTTCCGCTTGTGACGATGGTAAGACGGGAGTAATCGCTTCCGGGAATTGGGGCAACCGTTAAAGTTTCGATATTATAACCCCTTGCAGCAAAAAGTCCAGTAATTCGTGTTAAAACTCCGTGTTCATTTAGTACAATAACTGAGATCACCCTTCTTTCAACCATCATCAATCCTTAAACTCAAGTAACATATTGTATAAACTTCCTCCCGCAGGCACCATAGGTAAAACGTTCTCATATCTATCAACAACCACATCAATTAGCGCTACCACCCCTTTTTGGATCGCATCTTCTAACGCCTTATCAAACTCCTCTTTGGTTTTAACTCTATACCCAACTCCCCCAAAACTCTCCGCAAGTTTTACAAAGTCTGGTTGCATTGAGAGGTCGGTTTCACTATACCGTTTATCGTAAAAGAAGGTTTGCCACTGCCTTACCATACCCAAAAAGTTGTTATTTAAAATCACATTAATTACAGGAAGTTTATACTGTACTGCCGTCATCAGTTCTTGGATATTCATCAAAATAGAACCATCTCCGGTAATGTTTACACTAATCTCATCTGGAACTCCCTGTTTTACTCCAATTGCAGCAGGAAATCCAAACCCCATCGTCCCAAGCCCCCCACTTGTGATTAACTCTCTAGGACGGGTAAAGGGATAGTATTGAGCTGTCCACATCTGATGCTGCCCTACATCGGTAGAGATTCTAGCTTTCCCTTTAAGTTTTTCTCCTAATCGTTGAATTACCCATTCCGGTTTTAATACCTCATCACTATCTTCATATTTTAGAGGGTGAAGCTCTTGGTAGCGTCTTAAAATCTCTCTCCACGCCTCATACCGTTTAGGATCGATCCTCTTCTCAGCTAAAGGAAGAAGATCTTTTAAAACCTCTTTTAAATCTCCAACTATTGGATAGTGAACTTTTACCAGTTTTCCGATACTGCTAGGATCGATGTCGATATGGATAATCTCTGCATACTTTGCAAATTCGCTAAGCTTTCCGGTAACTCTATCGTCAAATCGAGGGCCTAATGCAATTAGCAAATCAGCTTCACTCATAGCCATATTAGCGGCATAGGTTCCGTGCATCCCCACCATCCCTAGCAAAAGGGGATCGTCATATCTTAAAGTTCCTCTTGCCATTAGAGTCTCTACCGCTGGGATCTGGGTTTTAGCTACCAGCTCTCTAACCAAATTGGCGCTATTAGAATGGATTATCCCCCCACCTAAATAAAATACCGGTTTTTTAGCTTCTGCAATCGCTTCTACCGCCTTTTTAATCTGTCTAGCATTTCCTTTGATGGTAGGTTTATAGGTTTCTAGTTTTACTTTTTTAGGGTAATCAAACTCCGCTTCTTGAACGGTTACATCTTTGGGGATGTCGATGTGTACAGGGCCAGGTCGTCCACTCCTAGCAATATAAAACGCTTCGGCTAAAATTTTAGGAAGTTCTTTTACATCTTTAACTAAATAGTTGTGTTTAGTACAAGGACGGCTTATCCCAACCGCATCTATCTCTTGAAACGCATCGGTACCTATCATTGATATGGGAACTTGTCCACTAATTACAACTAAAGGAATAGAGTCCATATACGCGGTTGCTAAACCGGTTACCGCATTGGTGAAACCAGGACCACTAGTTACAAAGGCGACTCCAACCTTTCCGGTAGCTCTTGCGTAACCGTCTGCGGCGTGGACTGCTGCTTGCTCGTGACGGGTTAGGATATGTTTAAAGTAGGGGTTTTTATAAATCTCATCATACACATTCATTATCGCCCCACCGGGGTATCCAAAAACTACTTCAACCCCCTCTTTTTTCATCGCTTCTACAACCATCCTAGCACCGGTCATACTGTTTTTACTCATTCTCTCTCCTAGCCGCTCTAAAAACTTTTAAAAATTTTATTGTATCATAAGTTTTTATTACACAACTCCAAAGCAACCCCCTCCCGTACACCTTCATCACTTACAACCATCTCTTTATATCCAGCAATCTCCATCAACTCTTCCAAAATTATAAGTCCAGCCATAATCGCCTCTTCTCTGCCTACCCCCACAAGTTTGCTTCTTTGTTGAGGAGTGAGAATAAGAAGCTGTTTATAAGCTTTTTGTATATCTTCTATAGAGATTTTGGTACCGCTCACCTTTAAAGAGTCATAGGTTTCATATACCATTCCTAGTTTTAAAGCTGCTACGGTAGCAGGAGTTCCTCCAGTCCCAACAAATACTTTAGGTTTGCTAAAGAGTTCATAGAGATCGTTTAAAAACTCTTTTATAGGTCGCATCTCTTTTTTTAAACCAAATCTTAATCTATCTTTATCTTTGTATTTCTCTACTGCGCTAATAATTCCAACTCCAAAGCTTCTAAAAACCAATTCATCCCGATGTTTAAAAATAAGCTCTGTGGAACCTCCCCCAATATCGGCTAAGAGAAACTTTTGATCGGGGAGGTTTTTCTGTTTTAAACCGTACTCTACCCCTTTAGCGCTAT
This sequence comes from Campylobacterota bacterium, assembly GCA_013153095.1. GTDB lineage: Bacteria > Campylobacterota > Campylobacteria > Campylobacterales > Nitratiruptoraceae > Nitratiruptor. The sequence continues at coordinate 10,941 of JAADFB010000050.1, forward strand.
AAAAACACTCTTCATCACTACTAATAATTTCAACCCTTATCCCGCTCTCTTTTTCTATCTTTTCTATTACCTCTTTACCATTTTTAGCTTTTCTAAAGGCGGCGGTAGCAACCGCTTTTACCTTATCATTAAAACCTACCCTCTCTTTTGCCTCTTTTAAAGCGAGTAAAATATTTTCCACTGCTTGAGGTTGGATCTCTTTACTTTTTTCTAGCTCTAACGCAGTTCCTACAACTTTTTCATACTCTTTCACTTTCTTTAAAGTTTCACAATCTATTTTTACTGCCCGCAAAGAGTTAGAGCCTATATCGATCCCAACTGCCATACTTATCGCTCCTCGTAAAATCGGTATCCGTTTTTGGTTAAGAGAGTTCTAATCTCCTCTTGATGCTCTTTTCCTTTAGTTTCTAGACCAATAGAAACATTTGCATCTCCAAACGCCAAATTTGCACTTGTTCTATCGTAACCGATCGAGACGATGTTGGCGTTAACTTTAGCTAAAAGTTCAGTAAGCTTCATCAAGCTCCCCGGCTTATCGATTAACGTTACAATCAGTTTCATCTTGCGGTAAGATTTGATTAAACCTTTCTCAATAATCACACTTAACATCGTAACATCGATATTTCCACCGCTTAAAATCAAAGCTACTTTTGAGGAGGGAGGGAGATCAAGTTTATCGTAAAGGAGTGCCGCAACTCCTACCGCTCCAGCTCCTTCTACTACCAGTTTTTGATTTTCTAACAAAAACAAGATCGCGTCGGCTATCTCCTCATCATCTACTTCAACGATCCTATCGACCGTTTCTAAAATAATTTCTAACGTTTTAGGAGAGGTGTCTCTAACCGCGATTCCATCTGCAATAGTCCTAACTTGAGTACTATCTACCGCTTTTTTTAAATAAAAAGAGTTACGCATTGCCGGGGCACCGGTTGCGGTTACCCCAATCACTTTTATGGAAGGGTCTATCTGTTTTATAGCACTACCTACTCCAGCTATTAAACCGCCCCCTCCAATTGGTACCACTATCGCATCTATTTTCTCTTTTTTCAAAACCTCTAAAGCAATTGTTCCCTGTCCAGCCATCACATCTTCATCCGCAAAAGGATGGATAAAGGTTTTCTTATTTTCTTTAGCGTAATCGATAGCAAAAAGGTAGGCTTCGTCGTAGTTTGAACCTTTTAAAATCACTTTAGCGCCATATGATTTAACCCCGTTTACCTTTGTTAAAGGGGTGTTCTCAGGCATTACAATTGTGGCGGGGATGTTAAAATAGTTTGCACTAAAAGCTACCCCCTGGGCGTGGTTTCCAGCGCTTGCGGCTACAACTCCAACTTCTCGCTCTTTTGGAGATAGTTTTGCGATCTTATTAAACGCTCCTCGAAGTTTAAACGCTCCGGTAACTTGTAAATTCTCTTTTTTTAAAAACACATTGTAAGGGGTTCGTTGAGTTAACAAGGGGGCAAAGGCAAAAGGGGTTTTACTAATTACTGGCTCTATTCTTTTTTGAGCCGCTTCTATCTCGCTTAAGGGGATCATCAACTACCCAAAAAGAGCTTTATGATCTACCATTGTACAGCGGTTTTGTACCACCTTCATCCCCGCCTCTTGAGCAAGCTTAGCCGCTTCGTTGTTAACTATCCCCTTTTGAAACCATACAACCTTTACATCCCCTCTAGCTATGGCCTCTTGTACAATGGGAACTAACGCTTGCGGTTTTCTAAACACATCTACTAGATCGATTTTAAAAGGCACCTCTTTTAAACTTTTGTAAACCTTCTCCCCTAAAATCTCCTCCCCTTTTGGATAGATGGGAACAATTTTATAACCTACACTTTGAAGATATTTTGCGACCCGATGGCTATCTTTATCTGGGTTAGGGGATAACCCAACCACCGCGATAGTTTTAACTGTTTTAAAAATTTCTTTTATCTCCTCTAAATTGCTATTGATGCTAGGAACCTCACACTCCATATCTTTCTCCTTTAATTACAGTTTCGAGGTACATTTTTGAGTTTGGTGTTTATAAACTGTTGTAAAGCTCTAATCCTATTCTCGTCACTTGGGTGAGTAGATAAGAATTCTGGAACTTGCTGTTTTGGTAATTTCATCATCCTATACCAAAACTTTATCGCTTCGTTTGGATCATAACACGCTTTATACATCAAGTAAAGCCCAAGCTCATCCGCTTCATACTCAAATTTTCTACTGTAAGGATAGATAACTCCATATTTTGTAGTCACTCCATACGCCACATCAAATAAAGGTCCCCACTGTCCTCCTCCAATGCTTAACCCTTTAGCTAAAAGTTTTTTCCCAATATCTCCAATCATCGCCATTGAAACTCTTTCACTTCCGTGTCTTAAGATTGCGTGGGCAACTTCGTGTCCAATCACGGCTGCAAGCTGATCTTCGTTTTGGACAAGTTTTAGCAAACCTGTGTAAACAAAAATCTTACCTCCGGGTAAGCAAAACGCGTTAACTTGGGGAGAATCCAACACGTGAAACTCCCATTTAAAACCGGGATGAAACTCTTCTTCGGCAACTTTGGCTATTCTTGAAGCTACGCGCTGAACTAATTGGTTGTAGTAAGGATCGTTGGATACTTTAGATTTTTGTAAAATCTCTTTGCTAGCTTTTAGTCCCATCTCAACCTCTTGTTGAGGGGAGATTAAAATTAATTGAGGTCTATGAGTATAAGGATTTTGGCTACATGATATAAAAAATAACGCTAAAAAGGTAAAAAGTAGCTTTTTCACTTTCTACTCCTTTTTGCTTTATGATAGCAAATTTTTTTTAAAATAAAATATTACTTTTTTGATTCCAACTCCACATAACCTAAAGGAGAAAAATGCTAAAAATCGCAGTAGATAGGGGAGGTACTTTTACCGATATTTATGCCATTTATAACAATGAGGTATACACTTATAAGCTTTTAAGCAGCTCTCCTTTTTATTCCGATCCCAACACCTACGGAATAAAAAAGATTTTGGAAAAGATCTTTAAGAAGAGGTTTTTTAAGCTTCCTAATGGGGTGTTTGAAACTGTTAGATTTGGTACTACTGTGGCTACTAATGCGCTTTTGGAAAGAAAAGGGGTAGATGTAACCTTAGCCATAACACAAGGGTTTAAAGACCTTTTAAAAATTGGAACCCAACAAAGAGAAGACCTTTTTTCTTTAGAGATCACTAAGCCAACTCCGTTATATAAAAAGGTGATAGAGATTAAAGAGCGAGTAATTCCAACTAAAGAGGGATTTAGAGTATTAACTCCCTTGGAAGATATAGAGATTGAGGGGGAAGGTTCATTAGCAGTTGTATGTTTACACTCCTATGGCTTTGAGGATCACGAAAAAAGGGTTAAACCTAAGGGGTTTAAGTATGTGGTTAGGTCTAGTGAAGTGATCAGTACAATAGGAGCACTAAAACGCGCTAAAAGTAGTGTAGTAGATGCCTATTTAACGCCGGTTGTTAAAGAGTATGTACAAAAAATTTTAAGAGAGTTTGAAAGTGAAGAAAATATCTACTTTTTAAAATCGGATGGTAGTTTAACTTCTCCTAAGGAGTTTAGGGGGATAAATTCGCTTTTAAGTGGACCTGCTGGAGGAGTTAGTGCTTTAAAAACTGTCTACAACGGGGAACCTTTAATCGGGTTTGATATGGGAGGAACAAGTACTGATGTGAGTAGGTACGATGGAGAGGTAGAGCTAGTTTATGAAGCTAAGATCGCTTCAGAAGAGATCAGTTATCCGATGGTGGAGATTCATACCGTCGCATCTGGAGGAGGAAGTGTTTTAAATTTCGAAAACAATCTTTTTAAAGTTGGTCCTCAATCAAGCGGTAGCGATCCTGGACCTTTGTGTTATGGGAGGGGTGGAAAACTTAGTATTAGCGATGCCAATTTGGTAACTGGACGACTTCAAGCCCAATTTATGCCAAAAATTTTTGGAAAAAACGGAAAAGAACCCCTAAATTTGGAGCTAGCAAAGCAAGGATTTAAAGAGATCGCAACCAAATTAAACAAAAGCGTAGAAGAGATTGCCGAGGCGTTTCTAGATTTAGCAAATGAGCAGATGGCAAACGCCATAAAAGAGATCACCGTTAAAAAAGGGTTTGATCCAAAAACCCATACCTTAGTAAGTTTTGGAGGTGCGGGAGGACAACACGCTGTAGGGGTTGCTAGAAAATTGGGAATTTCAAAAATCTTTATCCCTCGCCATAGCGGTATCTTTTCTGCAGTAGGGATTTTAAATGCCCCCAAAAGTCAAACCTATCTTAAAGCGGTAGAAGTGAAATTAAAACAGTTTGATTCTACTATTTTTAACTCCTTTCCTAAAGGCAAACGTTCCCTTTTTTTAAAATATGAAGGGACCAATACCGCCTTGGAGGTAGAGTTTAAAAAGGATTTGCAACAGGAGTTTAAAAGAAAGTTTAAACGGCAGTTTGGTTTTTTATTGGAAAGGGAGCTAGTAGTAGAAAGTGTAAAAGTAGAAGTTAGGGAGGAAACCCCTTTAATAAAACCTCCAAAACTTCCTCCTAAAAAGTTTTCTCCCATAGCTACCTCTTTACTCTTTTTGGATGGAAGATGGCAAGAGGCTAAAGTGTATCGCTCTTTGGGGGCAAAACAGGTTATAAAAGGTCCCGCTATCATTTTACAGGAAAGTTCGACCGTTGTTTTGGACGATTACAGTAAAGCGGTGGTAACTTCATATGGAGATTTAGAAATATTTTTAGAACCCAAAGAGGAAAAAATAACTATCAAACCGGCTAAACTCTCTTTACTTGCAAATAGATTCCAATTTATAGCCACCAAGATGGGACATATTCTTCAAAAAGCCGCTATTTCTACCAACATTAAAGAAAGAAACGATTTTTCTTGTGCTATTTTTGATGCTACGGGTGATCTAATTACAAACGCTCCCCACATCCCAGTACATTTAGGCAGTATGAGCAGTGTGGTTAAAGCGATCATAAAAAAATTTAAAACTTTTAAAAAGGGGGAGAGTTTTATTACAAATGCTCCCTATGAAGGAGGTTCGCATCTTCCAGATATTACTGTAGTTACACCCTATGTAGAAGATGGAGAGGTTAAGTTTTGGGTAGCCAGTAGGGGACATCACGCAGATATTGGGGGATCTGTTCCGGGAAGTATGCCTCCTTTCTCCACAACTTTGCAAGAGGAGGGAGCGTTAATTGAAGCGTTTAGAGTTGTAGAAGATGGCGTTTTTAAAGAACGACAGCTTAGAGAGCTTTTAAAAGGAGCTAGAAGGATAGAAGAAAACATTAGCGATATAAAAGCTCAACTAGCGGCTAACTTGGAAGGGATTAGAGAGGTTTGTAAGGTACAAGATAGGGAGTGGTTTTTTAAAGAGATAAAAAAAGTTAGCTCTAAAAAGATAGAGCAGTTTTTTAAAGACTTAACTACCAAAGAAGCGACCGATTATTTGGATAACGGGGCAAAGATAGCTCTAAAAGTTTATAAAAAGCAAGATAAGATAATCTTCGATTTTAGTAACTCTTCTCCTCAATTGCTTTCCAATCAAAATACCCCTTCTGCTGTGGTTAGGAGTGCAGTTATCTACTCTTTAAGAGTTATGCTTCAAGAGGAGATACCTTTAAATGATGGACTTTTAGAACCGATAGAGATTATTTTACCTAAAAACTCCCTTTTAAACCCCAAAAAAGGTTTAGCAGTAGTGGGAGGAAATGTAACCACAAGTCAAAGGGTAGTGGATGTGATTTTTAAGGCGTTTAAGTTGGCTGGAGCGAGTCAAGGGTGTATGAACAATGTGGTAATTGGAGATGAGAGTTTTGGATACTATGAGACAGTGGCGGGGGGAGCTGGTGCAACTAGGAAAAAGGAGGGAGCTAGTGGAGTTCATACCCATATGACCAACACAAAAATTACCGATGTTGAAGTGATTGAAAGAAGATACCCGTTTATGATCGAAAAGTTTGCTTTAAGAAAAAATAGCGGTGGTGAAGGCAGATTTAAAGGTGGAGATGGGGTAATAAGGATTTATCGATTTTTAAAACCGCTTGAAGTTGGTCTTTTGACAGAAAGAAGAGCGTTAGCTCCCTATGGAATGGAAGGGGGAGAAGAGGGAAAAAGAGGAGAAAACTATTTAGAAAAAGATGGAGAAACTTTTAATCTTGGAGGAAAAGCTAAAATTAAGGTTGAAGCTGGAGATCGACTTATTTTAAAAACTCCTGGTGGAGGTGGTTGGGGGTTAAAGTAAATGTGTTATAATCCGCTCAAAAAGAGGATATTGTGGCTACTGAAGTTGTTAAAGAGAGTATCTATTTAGGAAGTGAGGCGTTAAAACAAGCTCCTAAAATCGTTGGAGTACCCACAGGAGTGGAGGGGTTAGATCAACTCTTTTTTACGGTAAAGGAGGTGGATGGAGAGTTAAAAAAGGTTCCTTTAGGAGGAATCCCAAAGTATAGCGTTTTAAATGTTACAGGGGTAAGTGATACTGGAAAAAGTCTTTTGGTGGAGCAGTTTGCCGTTGAGCAAGTTCATAGAGATAAAAAGGTTGTATTTATTACGGTTGAATCTCCTGCCAATTTTGTGATCGCCTCTATCAAATATCGCGCTTTGGCGATGGGATATAAGTTTGAAGAGGATAATATCATTTTAATCGATGCTGCTAGTCACTCTAAAGTTAGAGAAGACCTTCCTACTCTTCTTTCAACTTTAGCGTATGCGATAAAAGAGTATAAAGCGGAATTTACGATTATAGATTCGATTACGGGACTTTTTGAAAATAAAGAGATGATGGCAAGAGTGGTAGTTAGAAAAGTGTTTAACTTTTTGAAAAAATGGTATCAAACCTCACTTTTAGTAAGTCAAAAAAGGAGCGGACACGAAGATTTAAGCGCAGAAGCGGCAGGAGGTTATGCCGTGGGACATATTGTAGATGGGACGATGGTACTGGCTAAAGAGCTAATTATGAGCCAATACGCCGCAAAACTTTACAACGCTCAATTAGGAGATATAGTAAGACTTTTTAGGATCGATGGGTGTAGATTGAGTGGACACGACACAAAAACCCATCTAATGGAGATAACCGATACCGGGCTAATAAAAATAAAAGAACCTTTAGGAGGAAAAAAATGATAGTGTTAGCCGATTTTGATGACAAAACTTTAGAGCGACTTGTAGAACGGGTATTTTTTAAATCTATCGATCTTTTAGGGGGCTTGAAACACTTAACTGAGTACAGAACCTTAACTTGGCTTCCTAGTTTAGCAAGAGCGGCGTTTGTAATAGTTTTAAGAGAAGAGTATTTAAAAAGTGAAGATGAGATCGCAAAATATGTAGGTGTTGCAAAATCTACTGTCCAAAAGATTTTAAGAGCCGATCCCAACGCTGCGCTTTATAAGATCGAGCATTTTGACGAGTTGGATGAGAAGGAGAGAAAAAGATTAAAAGTTCATACTGCTGGGGGAGTGGCTAAAGTTGCCTATAAACTTGTTAAAGATGGACAAGATAGTAAAACTTTACTTGATTACTGCCACAATATCGCAATCGATACGCTTAAAACTACCGCGTGTGATGCTCCTTGGGCGTATTTGGTACTGAAAGCTACAAAAGGGATCCACTACCCTATCACTAAAGCTAAAGAGTTAGAGGAACGGATAGGAAAATTGGATATTAAAGGGGTTAAAGGAGCAACCATAGCTAAAGCGTTGGCATATCCTATCAAAACTCCTGCTCAACTGCTTCACGAGATAAAAGAGTTTTTTGAAACGCAAGGAGAGCAGTGATACCTCTGATCTATAAGCAGATGTGTCCTGGATGCGGGGGGGATATTTGCAGTGAAAGGTTGCTTGCTAAAGCTTTATGTAAAAACTGTATGCCCAACCTCACTACTAACCCTTGTGAGGTTGAGAGCAACTACAAAAAGATTTGTGAAGTTGAAGAGAAGGTTAAAAGATTTAATCTCCACTTTCAAAAGTTTACCTCTTCTCCTTTAAGAGAGCTACAAAAAAGCTGGGCAAAGCGGTTTTTTTTAAATAACTCCTTTGCCCTTTTAGCCCCTACAGGTGTTGGAAAAACCACTTTTGGACTCGCCCTTTCAACTTTCATTCTTCCCAAAAAGAGCTATCTACTATTTCCCACGCAACTATTAGTACAAGAAGCGCTTTTGAGACTAAATGAGGCGGGATACTCTCCTTTAGGGTATCATAGTAAACTAAGTCCAAAACAGAAAAATCTGATTAAAGATAGGATAAGTGTAGGCGATTTTGAGATTTTGGTTACTACTACCAACTTTTTTTATAAAAATTTTGAGATCATTCCTAGAGTTTTTGAGTTTGTTTTTATCGATGATGTAGATAGCATTTTAAAAAGCTCTAAACATATTTATGAGGTGTTGGAGCTGGTTGGATTTGAAAAAGAAGATATAAAATTTGTTGAAGAGTTTCACAAACTAAAAGAGGTTAAAGAGAGAGAGTTAAACCGTTATAAAAGACAGCTAGAAAAGATTAAGCAAAAGAGAAAAGCCAACCTCATCGTTTCAACTGCCACCGCAAACCCTAAGAGTAAAAGAACTTTTCTATTTAGAGAGCTTTTAGGGTTTGAGGCTGGTAGAGCGAGAGTGTTTTTAAGAAATATCCAAGATCTGTATGAAGAGGGTGAGTTTAAAGCTATTTCGCGAATTAAACAGTTTGGTAAAGGAGGACTGGTTTTTCTTCCTGCAACTTCAACTAAAGAGGAACTAGAAGATTTTACTAAAAAATTAAATGGATCCGGAATTAAAGCTAAAACTTATTTGGAGTTTGATAAAAAAGAGTTTTTGGCGGGAGAGGTTGAGGTAGTGGTTGGATTTTCCAGCTATAACAATCCCTTAGCAAGGGGGTTAGATTTACCTCAAGCGGTTAGATATGCTTTGTTTGTAGGGGTTCCTAAAATAGAATTTAGATTAAATTTGGGTAACCACCTCTCCCTTTACAACTTTTTACTAGCTTTAAAGAGAGTTTTACCAAAAACAGCTTTAGAGTGGTTGGAGTATCTAGAAAAACTGCGCTTTCAAAAAAAATTATCTAACGAGGATCAAAAAAGGGTAGCTTTAATTGAGCAAGAGCTATTAGGCCTATTAGATGAAGATATGATCTCTAGAATCAATAGCGATCCTGATCTTTTTTTAGAGTATAAAGAGGGAGTTTTTAGAGTAGTAATAGCGGACGCTGTAGGATATATACAAGCTAGTGGAAGAACGAGTAGATTATACGCCCAGGGATTAACCAAAGGTGTCTCTCTTCTTTTAGTAGACGATCTAAAAGCGTTTAACTCACTAAAAAAAAGGGTTAAATGGTTTAGTGAAGAGATAGAGTTTAAACCTATTTTCGAGGTAGATTTAGAAAAACTGTTTTTAGAGGTTGATTTAGATAGAAAGAAGGTTAAGGAAGCAAAGGAAGTTAAAGATATTTTTAAAACCGCCCTTGTAGTGGTTGAGTCTCCCAATAAAGCTAGGACTATAGCCTCCTTTTACGGTAAACCTATTGTAAGGGAGTATGAAGGGGTTAAAGTTTTTGAGATCGCAAAAGAGGATAGGATTTTATCTATCGCTTCTACAAAAGGACACATTTTCGATCTGGTAAAAGATGAAGGGATATATGGGGTAAAAGAAGAAGATAATTTTATAGAACTGTTTGAACCCTTAGATGAGGAGCGGTTAAAACGGATCGACTTTATCCAAAAATTGGATTTAGAAAATAGAGAGGTTTTTATCGCTACCGACCCTGATACGGAAGGGGAAAAGATAGGATATGATCTATTTTTAAACTCTATGCTTTTTAACTCAAATATTAAACGGGCGGAGTTTAACGAGGTTACTAAACGTGCGTTTGAAGAGGCTATTGAAGGGGCTAGGGAGTTTAATGAGAATTTGGTAAAAGCTCAATTGGTTAGAAGAGTAGCCGATAGATGGATAGGATTTACCGCTTCCAAATATGTACAAGAAAAGTTTAAAAGAAAACATCTAAGTGCAGGAAGAGTCCAAACGGCAGTGTTAGAATGGATAGTTCTTAGAGAGTATGAGGCAAAAGAAAAGGTCTGGGCGGTAAAGGTTGATTTTGGGTTGGAGGTTGAGTTTATTTTTAATTCTCAAGTAGAAGCAAGAGCTTTTTTTAAAGGGTTGGACAGAGCAAAATTGAAAAAGCTCTCTTCAAGTGAAAAAAAGATTTTTTATGAACCGCTTACTACTCAGACCCTTTTAGCGAACTCTGCCCAGAAACTTAAATTTTCCCCTTCCAAAACGATGCAGTTGGCACAAGACCTTTTTGAAGCGGGATTAATAACTTACCATCGCACCGACTCTAAACATATTTCCGCTACTGGGCTAAATATTGCAAAAGAGTATATTTTACAAACCTTTGGGAAGGAGTATTTAAAACTTAGAAACTTCTCTTTAGGAACTCACGAAGCGATTAGAGCTACAAAACCTTTAAATAGAAAAGAGTTGGAGGAGTATTTAAGACTAAAACCCCACTTCAACTTAACCAAGGAGCATTTAGACCTTTATGAGCTGATTTTCTCTTTTTTCATAGCTTCCCAAATGAGAGAGGCGATTTTAGAGGAGGTAAAAGCGAAGGTTGAGGTAAAAGATAAAGCTCAAGAGGTAAACTTTTTTGATAAAGTTATTCAACACGGAGCAGACTTAATGATTCCAATAGAGATTAAAAATTTAGAGGAGGGAGAGTACAAAATAAAAAATAAAGAGCTGTTTCAGCGCCCTAAAGTTCCTCGCTATACTTACGCGCAAATCGTAATGATGATGAAGGAAAGGGGGATTGGACGACCTTCAACTTATGCCATCACTTTAGAAAAGTTGTTAGAAAGGAAATATATAGTAGAAAAAAGAGGGGTACTTTTCGCAACTAAACTAGGAGTAAAAGTTTATGAAGAGATAAAAAAGAATCCTGAAATCTACGCGTTTGTCAATGAACATTACACTAAAGAGTTAGAGGAGTTGATGGAGAGGGTAGAAGAGGGTGAATTGGAGTTTCAAGAGGTTTTAAAGAGATTATTTGATCAGGTGTTAAAAAATCAGTTAAGGAGAAACGATGAAAGTGTTTATTAGTGGGATCGGGAGCGGCTTGGGAGAGGCGTTAGCAAAGGTTTATTTGGAATCGGGCAAGGAGGTGTACGCCATTAGTAGGTTTTTGCCCAAAAGCTTAAGGGAGTTTGATAAACTCTTCTTTATCCCCTGTAACCTTCACGCTCATGAGAAGTTAAACGAGGTGTTAAGGGAGCTTTTAGAAGGGGTAGAGTTAGATATTGCTATCTTAAATGCTGGGATGTTGGGGGAGATAAAAGATATGAGTGAAACCGATCTACACGAGATTCATACAGTAATGGATCTAAATGTGTGGGCAAATAAGGTAATTTTAGATTACTTTGAAAAACACCCCCCAAAACAGATCGTAGCTATTAGTAGCGGAGCAAGTGTAAGTGGTGCAAGGGGATGGAACGCATACGCAATTAGTAAAGCGGCGTTGAATATGATGATAAAACTCTATTCTCAAGAGATGCCTTATACCCACTTAACATCTTTAGCTCCCGGTTTAATTGAAACTCCGATGATGAAACATATTTTAACCCATTCCAATGCGGCAAAGTTTCCGGTAGTTCAACGTTTAGCTGCCTCACCTAGATTGAATCCGTTAGATGCGGCTATGCTTTTAATAGATAATTTCCCAAAATTAAAAGAGTTTCCAAGTGGAGAGTATATCGATATTAGAGATTTGATATAAACCCATCTTTCTAGATGGGTTTCAAATAGTAACACAACCTTTTAACCTTTCTTTTCCCTTCTTTACGCCAATTGAATGGATTAGTTTTTTATCTACTTTAAGATACAATCCTAAAAGCCTAGAGATTGTAGGAGAACTGGGTGAGTAGATTTATCTTAAAGTTTTTTGTAATTCTGTTAGAAGCTGGGTTAGTACTCTTAGGCGCTCTCTTGCTCTATTTTAGCGAAGAGATAGAGTTAAAAAGCTCTTATATCTATCTTCCTTCAGGTTCTATCTCTAAAGTAATTGAACATTTAGATAGAAGTGGAATTTCTATGAGTGTGGTTGATTTATACGCTCTTAGATTTATTGGACAACCACAAAAGGGATGGATCGATCTAAAAACTACTAAGATGAGCAGGTACGATTTTTTAAGGAAGATCACCACTTCAAAAGCAGCTCTTTTTAAAGTGAGTCTAATCCCGGGTGAAACAACCTATATCGTTTTAGAACAGCTTAGAGCTAGGTATGGCTATGATATAGAGAAACTAAAAAAAGCTTATGAGGAGTTAGCTCCCTATCCTGAAGGGGTTTTCTTTGCAGAAACCTACTTTTTACCTTTAGGAATAAATGAAAGAAGTATAATTAAGCTTCTTCTCAATGAGGGATTAAAAAAACATAAAGCTTTAAGTTACAAAGTGTTTGGAAAATTTGACCAAAAGCGGTGGTTTGAGCGGGTAGTTACCATAGCTTCTATTATCCAAAAAGAGGCTGCTAGTGAAGAGGAGATGCCTTTAATCGCTTCAGTAATATACAATCGCTTAAAAATAGGAATGCCTTTACAGATGGATGGAACGCTAAATTATGGTAAGTTTTCCCACCAAAAAGTTACCCCAGAGCGTATTAGAGAAGATACCAGTAAATTTAACACCTATAAACATAAAGGTTTACCCCCTTATCCAGTATGTATAGTCGGAGTTGCCGCTATAAAAGCAGCCCTACATCCGGCAAAAACTAATTATTTGTATTTCGTAAAAAGTGAGGATGGAAACCATCTTTTTAGTTCTACTTATAAGAAACATTTGAGCAATATCCAAAATGGGAAGAAATGAAACAAAACTTTAGGTTTGGTAACTCTACGATAACAATTTGAGAAAAGTTAAATATAGTTATTGCTACACTTACTTTGTGTATAAAAAAAACCTAATTAGGAGTTACTGATGTCTGCAAAGATTGTTTGGACTAAAATCGACGAAGCGCCAGCTCTTGCAACCTACTCTTTGTTACCAATCGTAAAAGCTTTTACAAAAGATGCAGGGGTAGATTGGGAGTTAAGAGACATCTCTTTAGCGGGTAGAATCTTAGCAACCTTTAGCGATCGTTTACCGAAAGAGCAAAGGGTTCCAGATGAACTTGCTTACTTAGGGGAGTTGGTTTTAAAACCTGAAGCCAATATTATCAAACTTCCAAATATTTCCGCTTCCATCCCTCAACTAGTAGCGGCAATTAAGGAGCTTCAAACTCAAGGATACGACCTTCCAGATTATCCAGAAGAGCCTAAAAATGCTCAAGAAGTTGAAATTCAAGAAAAATATAAAACCTGTGTAGGTTCAGTGGTAAACCCCGTTTTAAGACAAGGAAATTCAGATAGAAGACTCTCTGAAGCGGTAAAACAGTATGCTAAAAAACATCCTCACAAGATGAGAGAGGTAAGCCCTGATAGTAAATCTTATGTAGCCCATATGGAGAAAAACGATTTTTATCAAAATGAACAATCTTTTATCAGCGATAAAGATCAAAAAGTAAAACTTGTATTTGAATCTAAAGATGGAAAAAAGAAAGAAGTTTTAAAAGAGGTTGACGTTTTAAAAGGGGAAGTGTTTAGTGCCGCTTCTTTAAACAGAAGAGAGCTAAGAGATTTTTATGAAAAAGTGATTAAAGACGCTAAAGAGAAAGATATCCTTTTCTCCCTTCACGTAAAAGCTACGATGATGAAAATCTCCGACCCGGTTTATATCGGTGATGCGATTAGGGTTTATTACAAAAAGCTATTTGATAAGTTTGGCAAAGAGCTAGAGGAGATCGGTTTTAATCCAAACAACGGACTTGTAGACTTATACAACAAGCTAGAAAAACTTCCTGAAGGTGTACAAAAAGAGATCAAAGAGTGTATTAACGACATCTACAAAGAGCAACCTCGAATGTATATGGTTGATAGTGACGCTGGAATTACAAACCTTCACGCTCCTAACGATGTGATTATCGATGCTTCTATTCCCGCAGTTATCAAAAACGGACTTAAAGGATGGGGGCCAAGTGGAGAGGTTGAAGATTTGGTTATCACCGTTCCAGATAGAACTTATGCGCGAATGTATAAAAAGATCGTTAGCGATATTGTAAAAAATGGGCAGTTTGACCCTGCAAAAGTGGGGACTGTACAAAATATTGGATTGATGGCTAAAAAAGCGGAAGAGTACGGAAGCCACGATAAAACCTTCTTCCCTCCAGCAGATGGTTACATCAAAACCGTAGATGAAGATGGAAATACTCTAATGTGTCACGAGGTTGAAGAGGGAGATATTTGGCGAGCGTATAGTGCTAAAGATGATGCGATTGTGGATTGGGTAAAACTAGCTGTTAGAAGAGCTAAGGAAAGTGGATACCCGATAGTTT
>JAADFB010000014.1 GCA_013153095.1 Campylobacterota bacterium
ATAGGGATTAGATATTTAGCCAAATAGACTGCCGAAAGGATCGATTTTAAAAGCATAGTTTTACCACCAGCATTTACACCAGTAATTAAAAGTACTTTTTTGGAAAATTCAAGATTTATAGGTTTAGGATTTTCTAACGCCGGATGGATAAATTCTTTTAGGATTATCTTCTTATCATTGGTAGGAAGGAGAAGATTTAAGTTAAAAGCTCTAGCAAAATTAACTCTTGCTTGGTAGTGGTCGAACCTATCAAAGGCTTTATTTAAAAAATTTAAAAATTTTACCCATTTAAAAAAGAGGGAAGAGATCTTTTTTTGAATCTGGTAATACACCTCTTCTATCTGGGTTAAAATATCCGCTTCTTTCTCTTTTAATTTTTTTATCTCCTGAGGTACGACGTAAAAAAATCCTCCGCTACTTCTTCCTATGATGGTAGCTTTTAAAAAAGCGTTAAACCCTCCTCTAACTAAAAGAGCTTCTTCATTGTTGAGGTAGTGGATCTGTCTATCTACCAAATAGGGAGAGAGTTTTTTGGAATTGAGTAAAGTGTGAAGTTTCTGTTTAATTTGAGATTTGTTGATTTTTAACGCTTTCTCTAGCGCCTCTAACCGTTCATCTACGTTAGATTTTAATTTTCCTTTCTCATCAAAAAACTCTTTAACCTCCTCTATCTCTGAAGGGATTTTGATCGAATCTAACCACTCCTTTAACTTTCCTTCAAAGTTTAAACTTTTTAGATAGGAAAAGTAGCGCAAGATTTTTACAAACTCAAAAATCTCATCTAACTTTAAAACTCCCTGTTTTTGTAGATGAGCTAATTGTAAAGAGAGGTTTTTTACCGGGGGAGGAGGGGCAAATTGGTAGTTTTGAAGCTCTAAAATAAAGTTGAAGTGGATCTTTATATCTCCTTCTAACGCTATCGGTTTCTCTCTAGCAAAAAAGGAGCGAAACTGATCCAAAAACTCACTTAAGTCTAATTTTCTCTCTAACTCCATAAAACCCTATCCAGTAATTTTTAAGGAAATTATAACAAATAGGGCAGGAGTTACCCAACCCTATGCGCACCGCTTGCAAACCCCATGGATCATAACTGAAGCCTCTTTAGCCCTAAACCCCTCTGGGAGTTCAATATCTAACTGCCTAGGACGTTTAATATCAAACACTTCCCCACACTTTTCACAAATGAAGTGGCTGTGCTTATGTTTGGTGATTTCAAACTTGCTCTTTTTTTGAGGAACTTTAATCTCTTGAATAATCCCCGCTTCCAACATAGTGTTGATATTTTTATAAACGGTCGCTAGAGAGATAGATACAAACTCCTTTTTGATCTCATTGTAGATATGATCCACATCTGCATGCCCCATCTTTTCTAGAATACCAAGCATTGCTACCCGTTGAGGGGTAGATTTCAATGCGTTCTTTTTGAGTAGTTCTGAGTACTCCAAATAGCGATTTTCCATCTCAATTCCCCTTTTATTTTTCCCCTCCTTTTAGATTATAGCCCAACTTTTCTTGCTAGGAAGTGATAAAAGCGGTTTCCTAGCTAAGATTATTAAATTCTGTTTCTTTTCTATCACCTCAATATCTTAACTAAAAAAGATAATTTGAATGACCCCAATTCCAAAAACTACTACAGCTACTCCCCTTTCCCCCATAACGGCTAAAAAAATTCCTCCTAAAAGAAAAGTAAAAGCTAAAATAAAAGGCCTTATATACTCCTTTATCTCTTTTTTTAACCACTCCAGTTGCATAGGGGACATTTGAACTTCCAGTTCTCCTTGAGTAGTTTTTCTAACGGTAGTTTTTAGATCGTGAAAAAAGTAGGGAGTAGTTTTTACCTCATCCACCATCATCTCTACTAATGAACTTTTATATCCTAATGCTCTAGGGATGTTTTTTTGAAGAATGGGTAAAATATCTTTTATGCCGTTAAAATTGGAGATGTAAGTAGTTCCTAACCCTTCAATAATTACCGAAACTCTAAGGATATAGATCGCTTCCTGAGGAAGTTTAAAAGGAAGTTCTCGCATAGACTCTAAAACCTCAAAAGCTAACTTTTGCATATTTACCGCGCTTAAACTCTCATCACTAAAAATAGAAAACATCTCCTCCACAAACTCCGCTACTAACGCTTTAGGAGCCTCATAAGTTACTGTTCCAAGTCTTTTAGCAGCAGAGACGTAAAGATCGTAATCTCTCTCGTGAGCCGCTTTTATCAGCTCAATCAATGCGATCCTAGTCTCATTTGCAATCCTTTTTACCATCCCAAAATCAAGCAGTATCAGCTCCCCTTGCGAATTAACTAAAAGGTTTCCCGGATGGGGGTCTGCGTGAAAAAGTCCAACCACTAACATCTGCTCGGCATAAAAGTTGATCAATTTTTCTAACACGATTTTAAAATCGACCCCTAACCTTTTCAACCCATCTTTATCATCAAACCTAACTCCTTCCATAAATTCCATTACCAGCGCATCTTGAGAACAAAGTTCTTCATAAGGGGTTGGAAAAACCACTTTACAATGACCATAGGTAGTTTTAAACTTTTTTAGATTGGAAAGCTCTTTAGTTAAGTTTACCTCTTGTAAAATCATTGAGGAAAACTCTTTTATTACAGCTTCTAAAGAGTTTTTAGTGTACTCGCTAAAAAGGGGTCTAAAGAGAAAGAGGAGAATTTGAAGGATTTTAATATCTTGCTTTACCCTTTTCTCTATACCTAACCGTCTAAGTTTAACCGCAACCTTTTTTTGACCCAAATAAGCGATATGTACCTGTCCTATAGAAGCGCTTGCTATAGGGGTTGAAGAGAAATAGCTAAAAGGATTGGAAGGAAAAGCTCTTTTAAAAACCTCTTCAAACTCCTCTTTTTTCATTGGAGGTAATTCATCGTGAAGCGATTTTAGCTCTTCTAGATAACTTGGAGAAAAAAAATCAGCACGCGTAGCTAATACTTGGGCAAGCTTGATAAAACTTGCCCCAAGTGAGGTTATTCTCTCTTTTAACTTTTTAGGAGGAAGCGGTTTATATCCCAAAAAGGACTCTTTTCGTTTAATTAGTAAAAAGAAGGTTAAAAGAAGCGTAAATATCTTGACAACTCTCACTGCTTCTTACACAACTTTTCAATATCCTTTTTGGTTGCAATTTCAAGCTCCTCTAACACCTCCTTTATCGTTTTCTTCAACTCTTCTTTAGCCTTTCTCTCCTGCTCCTCACCTTTTTCTATCGCTTCCTCTACAACCTTTTTAACCTCCTCTTTACTCATCTTTCCTTTTTCTACTAGTTGATTTACCTTCTCTTCTATCTTCTCTTTTGCTAAAAGCGCTCCGCCAATTCCTAAATACACCAGATCTTTTAATCCCATTTCTACCTCCTTAGCTGAATAATTTGGGTTACCACTTGATTTACTAAATTTATAGGGATTGCAAAACCTATTCCCGCATTTGCCCCGCTGGGACTATAAATTGCTGTATTCACCCCAATAACTCTACCGGCACTATCTAGAAGGGGGCCGCCACTGTTACCGGGATTGATAGCGGCGTCGGTTTGGATAGCGTGTCCAATTCTTGCCCCATTCTCTTCGGAAATAACCCTATCTAAGGCTGAAATTATACCCATTGTCATCGTCCAATCCAGTCCAAAAGGGTTTCCAATAGCATAAACTATCTGTCCAACTTTTAGTTTTGAACTATCTCCTAAGATAACCGGCTTCATTACGCTAGGGATCGGTTTTATTTTTAACACGGCTAGATCGTACTGTTTAGCCGTACCAACTAAGCTAGCTTGATATTTTAACCCGTTACTTAAGGTTACTACAGCCTCACTAGCACCTTCAATTACGTGGTAGTTAGTTACAATATGTCCAAACTCATCCCAGATAAATCCGCTTCCTGTCCCTTTTGGAACATTGAAGATACTCATACTCCAATAATCGACAACCTGCTGCAGGGTGGAGATGTAGACTACACTAGGCTTTGCGTTTTCAAAGATGGCGATATTTGTTTTTTCCAACTCCATTAACGCACCGCGAGGAGTGATAGGTTTAGTAGTAGGAGAGAGAAAAAAGGGTAAGCTTTTGTAAATAACCATTCCCGTAATAACTGCCAAGATTATACTTAAGACTCTCCTTTCCAAAACACCCTCCCATCTCTTATCTCAATACTTCCTTCCAACTCCGCTTCATAAATTCTATCTCCAAACTTTCTAACCGCTTCCTCATAAATGGGAGTTTGTTTTATAAAAGAGATAAAAGGATCATCCTTTTCCTCCTTAACTCCTACAAACTCCTCAATATCCCAAATAAATTGGGCTTTTCCCTCCCTAACTAGCTTAGCTGTTCCTTCACTCTCTCCTAGTCTATGGGGAATAACAAAAATCTTTTTCCCTTTTTTTAACGCAAACCTTGCACTGGTTAAACTTCCACTTTTTAAATCGGCTTGGGTAATAATTAAAAACTCTCCCAACTCCACCATCGTCTCATTCCTAGCTACAAAGCTCCATCTTCTAGGAGAAAAACCTTTTTCAAACTGGCTAATCAATAACCCTTTTTGGGCGATCTCTTTTAAAAGGGAGCTATTAGTTTTTGGATAATAAATATCGATTCCTCCCGGTAATACTGCAATCGTATTATCTGCCCCAGCTCCTTGATGGGCTAGAGCATCCACCCCTAAAGCTCCTCCACTAACTACTACATACCCCTTTTTAGCAAACGCTCTAGCTAAGTTTAAGGTTACCTCCTTGGTGTAAGGAAGAGGTTTTCTACTCCCTACAATAGTTACTCTAGGACGGGAAAGAAGCCTAAGGTTTCCTTTTAGATCGATTCTTTTACTCAAAATAGAACCTCCAAAAAAGGATCGCAGTTAAACTAACAATTATAACACCGATTAAATTGATAAGGAATCCGATCTTTGCCATCTGGTTTATCTTGATCACTTTACTGCTCATAACTATCGCATTTGGAGGGGTAGCAATAGGAAGCATAAAAGCGTAACTAGCCGATATAGTTGCAGTAAAGAGTAAAATCTCGGGGCTTAAAGAGTTGCTATTGGCAAACTCGTAAAAGATAGGCAAAGAGATGGAGGTTAAAGCAGTATTGCTAGTTATCTCCGTGCTAAAGGAGACAAAAAGGGCTACCAAAACCAAAATCGCTACTAAAGGTAAATTGGCAAAAAAGCTTAACTTTTGAGCGATGGCTAAAGCTAATTCCGTTTTTATAAACGCGGTCGCTATCGCAAATCCCGCCCCAAATAAGAATACTATCTCATAAGGTAACTCTTTTGTATCTTCCCAATCTAAAATCTCAATTTTAGGAAAAAAAAGGGCAAGTCCAAAAGCTAAAAGTAAAATTTTCTCATTAAAAGCGTACTTAGGATAAAGAGGTTTTAAAAAAGCGTTAGCTACAAGCAGTAAGATCAAAAGCATCAACAAAAGAGCCAATTTTCCTTGCTGAGGTGTACAAATAAAACATTCCTGCACTTTGCAACTTAGTGGAATTTGGGGAGTATTTCGTGAAAGTATCCACGGTACAATTAAAATCATTAATGCAACTACTGGAAAAGTTAATCCCATCCATTCCAAAAAACCGGGCGCTTTAGTTCCAATCTCTTCCAGAAAACCTAGTAAAATCAAATTGGGGGGCGTTCCTATAGGGGTAAAAATTCCTCCTATGCTCGCTCCATAAGCAACAGCTAAGAGATATTTAACTTTGAGTTGGGGGTTTTGAGTTAAAGATAAAGCTATCGGCATCAACATAATGGTTACGGTAGTGTTGGATAAAAAGGCGCTAAGAGTTCCTGAAGTTATTGCTAAAGCGTAAATCGTTCCTACCGCTCCGCTAGGGAAAAGGGTTATTAAATTTGAAGCGATAATTTCATGTAGTTTTGTTTTTTGTAAGGCGATAGCTAATAAAAATCCCCCAATAAAAAGAAAGATGATAGGCTTAGAGTAAGCGGGGGCGGTCGCTTTTAAGCTTAAAATCCCTAAAGCTGGGAATAAGATCAAAGGTAATAAGGAAACTACTCCTAACGGTAAAGCTTCACTGCTCCATAGATAGACTAAAAAAACTACACTTCCTAAAAGTTTTGCTTGGATCTGGTTAAAAGCATAACTACTAAAGGCGTAAGCTAATAAACCTAACCCGATAGCTATGGATAACTTTTTCATCGTTTATCCTTTTAAACTACTTTTATAGCTTATATTATATTTTAGCTAAAAATGGATTAGGTGTAATTTCTTATTACAACTTCGCTAATTTTACCTCTCTTATTGGGGTTACTATTGATAGCTCTAGAAGTAAAAACTGTATGGATAAAAAAGGAGTGGTACAACTCTTTAATGAAAGGAGTATTGGAGTTACTTTCCATCAATCTTACCCCTTTTTTTGAGAGGTTCACAAACAGATCAAAAAGTCGTCTTTGCTCTTTCTCTAAGAAATTTTCAGAAGTGTAAGAGGTGAAGTTGGAAGTTTTATTCAAGGGATAATAGGGGGGATCGAAATAGATAAAGTCTTGCTTATTAGCTAAGGACAAGACTTTAGAAAAATCTGCTACTTTAAGAGTTGCTTGCTGTAAAGCTAAAGAAGCTAGAAGAATATTTTCTTCATCAAAAATTTTAGGATTTTTATACCTTCCTAGGGGGACATTAAAAAAACCTTGTTTATTTACCCGATAAAGTCCATTAAAGCAGGTCTTGTTTAAATAGATAAAACGGGCAGCTCTAACAAGAGGATCTTTTAGCCTTTTCTTTCTATCCCACGCTCTAATATCGTAATAAAACTTTTTAGAATGGTGCTGTTGAAACTCTTTTAACAATTTCAACAGCTCTTGAGGAGATTCTTTGACTACAAGATAGCTATTTATTAGCTCCTCATTTTTATCAAATAGATACGCTTTTTTTATCCTTCCAAGATTGTAAAGCTCAAAAAACAGAGCGCCACCACCCAAAAACGGCTCAAAGTAGGTATTAAATTTTTTAGGAGTTAAAGGAAGAAGTTGAGGTAGTAGATTTCGTTTTCCGCCAACCCATTTAAGGAAAGGTTTAACCTTTCTCATCTATAACTTTACATTTCTCTAAAGGAACAATAAGTCCATCATACTTTGTATCTTCTTTTCCTACAAATACTAAAGTGCCGCTTACGAAGTTGAAATATTTTTTACTAACTTTTACCTTTTCTCCAAACGGGTCTTCACATAAAAGTTCTTTTCCTTGATTGTATTCATAGTAGATTTTATCGATATAGAGCCTTTTTTTATTTTGATAGTAGCTGTAGATGGCGATTAAACTCCATCCAATTATTAAAGTTACTAAAATGGTGTATTTGACCTTTTGGGTCATATCTGTGAAGAAATAAATAACCGCACCAACCGCCCCAAAAACTAAAAAGATCAAAAGTAACAGATAAAAAAGTGCCATTTTTCAACTCACTTAACTCCTCGTAGTTGATAGGTTATATCTCCAGCCCCAAAACCTACAACCAAACCGTTATCGATTAAAGCTAGAGGTTTATCTCCTCTTAAGAGCCGTAAACCTTTTTTTACCTTTTTCACTCTATCGGCAAAAATTGGACTATACTTTCCAAACAAGGTTTTAAAATCGATCTCTACCGGTTCCTCACCTGCACTCCAGACGGGTAAAATTATCAGTTTAGCTTTTACATCAAAACACTCTACAAACCTTTTTAAATTGCTTAACACTCTAGAATATTTGTGAGGTTGCCAAATAATTGTGATATTTTCCATCCCCTTAAGTTTAGCATATTCAAATAAAGAGCGTAGAGTCGCCTCTATTTCGGTAGGATGGTGGGCGTAATCATCAATTACTATAAAATTTCCACTTTTTTGAACAATATCAAACCGTTTTTTAATTCCTCTATAACTTTTTAAGTTTTCTCTAATTTGCTCTAAACCCAACTCTTGGATTCCTGCAAGGATCGCTAAAGAAGCATCCAACGCAATATGTTCTCCAAATCCCCAAACTTCAAACTCTCCAAAATCTCTTAATTCAAATCTAATATAAGGTTCATCCTCTTTTAAAAAATGCTCAATAATTCTAATATCTTGGCTTGGATAGAGTTTTATAGCTTCCAAATCTAGAGTTTTTAAAAACTCATCTTCGGCGTTTATCACTCTAATCTTAGCTTTTTTTAAAAACTCCGTATAGGCTTGATGGAATAGCTCTAAATCGTTGTTATAAAACTCCATATGCTCCGGTTCAGCATTGGTTACAATAGCGCAGTAAGGGTTAGAGTTCAAAAAACTTGCATCACTCTCATCCGCTTCAAAAACTACCGTTTCACTACCGGTATATCTTACATTAGAACCAAACTCTTTACTTTCAGCTCCAATAATAGCGTTTGCATCTTTTAAAATAGAAGCTAAAATCGCACTGGTAGTACTTTTCCCGTGCGCTCCAGCTACCGCATAAACCTTTTTACCTCCTAAAATTAAAGGTAAAGCCTCTCTTCTGGGTAGAGTTTGAATCCCTTTACTTCTTGCTGCAACCAGTTCAGGATTGTTAGATTTTACCGCTGCACTATAGATTAAAAGATTTATATCATCTGTAATATTTTCCTTTTTTTGGGGAACAAAAACCTCTATTCCTTCCTCCCTTAACTTTCTAACTAAAGGAGTTTCTATCATATCTGAACCGCTAACTTTATACCCTTCTGCGTGTAAAAATCTTGCTAAACCGCTTAACCCTATCCCGCCAATTCCGGTAAAATGTATTCTCATTTGCTCCACTTTTTAGTTTTTTCTAACTCTTTTTGGATTAACTCTCTATGTTCAGCTATAAATTTTTTAGCTTTTGAATTTAATGTATCTAGAAAAAAACTGTTTTCATTTAGTTTTGTTGTATCGATATACTCTTCTAAAAACTGATTTAACGGTATCTTTTTAGCAGTTAAACCTAAAGGTAAAATCATCGCTTTTTTAAAATTTCTAGGAGTCATATAGCTAAGGAGTAAAAAAAGTTCATTCGCGCCTTTAAAATTTTCATTATTCCACCTCTCTAGAGCGTGTTCATAAACAGCTCTAGCAGTGTAAAGATCGAACTCATTTGAAAAATCAAATTTCTCTCCATCTGATAGCATATGAGCTAATCTATCAAAAGCAATATCTAAAATCTCTCTAAATAGTAAATCGATCTCTTCAGCATCCATATCTAAGTATAAGTAGGTATCTAAAAGATCGTGAAGCTCTTTTATATCATTATTTCTACACGCTTCTAATCTTCTTTCCTCCAACTGCTCCATAAACTCTTTATCCTGTTTTAGCTTTTCAATATCCACCATCTACCACCTTTTTCAGTCTCTCTAACGCCTCTTTTGTTTGCTCTTCCTCATAAACTAAAGCTACTCTAACAAACCCCTTACCAGCCCCATCTCTTCCTAAAAATGATCCAGGAAGAACTTTTAGATTAAACTCTTTATACGCTTTTTTTGTAAACTCTAAATCATCTTCTACCTTTAACCACAGATAAAATGTTGCTAATGGAATCTCTATACCCAAAATCTCTTTAGCCAATTCAAAATTTTTTCTATATTTTTCTCTGTTTTCTTGAGCGTGAGTTTCATCCTTCCACGCAACACTCGCTGCTTTTTGTAAAGGTAGCGGAGATGCACACCCTAGATAGGGTCTAAAATTTAAATACTCTTTTAATATTTTAGCATCTCCAGCTATAAATCCACTTCTTAAACCTGGGGCGTTACTTCTTTTTGAGATGGAATTGATAGCAAAAACATTTTTAAACTCTTTATTTCCAACGGCTACACTAGCTTCTAAAAGAGAGGGGGGCGGCGAAGAGAGATAGATCTCGCTATAACACTCGTCGTTAAGGAGAAAAAAATCGTACTCTAGCGCTGCTTCTACCCATTTTTTCAGTTCGTCAAAACCTAAAACCGACGAGGTGGGGTTGTTGGGGGAGTTTAATATCACAAGATCGGCTAGTTGCAATCGCTCATCTATTTGGGGCTTAAAATCTTTTTCTTCAAGGAGGTTGAGATGGATAATTTTTGCCTTAGCCATAATCGCCGCCCCCTCATATATTTGGTAAAAGGGGTTTGGGAAGGCGATTACCGGTGCCTCTTTTCTTGCAAGGAGAAATTGGGGGAAATTAAAAAGTAACTCTCTGGTGCCAAAGGTGAGTACGATGTTGGAGGGATTGAGGTCTAGGCTAAACCTTCGTTTGATGAAATCGTGTATCGCGTCCTTTAGCTCCTCTTCTCCAGCGGTTTTGGGGTATTTTTGAAGCAGTGGTGCGGCGTTTTTTAGAGCCTCTTGGATGAAGGGCGGAGTGGGGAATTGAGGCTCGCCAATGGTTAAATTTAACGGAGCAAAGGACTCGTTAGCTTTTATGGGGCTTAAGAGTTCTTGTAACTTTTGGAAAGGATACTTTTCAAAACGCATCGTACTCACTCCTTTGGCATTAAGAAACTTCTAACTGTAAAATCTCCCTCTCCATCAAAGAAGAGGTAGTACAGCTTATCTTTTTGCACCGGTAATCCTACCAGATAGCGCAAAGCCAAGCTAGCCTCAAACGCCGCCACGAGCATCACTAAGGGGGGAATGACGCCCGCTGGCGAATGGTTAGAGACTTCAAAGGCTTCAAAGGAGGCTTTCTCCATAAAACACACCTGCCCTTGAAACTCTTCAACGCTTGCGTAAATCCAAGGGATATTCATCTCCTTGGCGTAAGCGTCTATCTTGGCTCGCGCAAAAAGATTATCGGTTGCATCCAGCAGAAGATTAACACTAATTTCTCTTTTTTTAAATTTTTCAAACGTTTCATCAAAGCTTTTCACCTCCACATAAGGGGAGCGGGATTCTATAACTTCTTTAGTTACTTCAACCTTTTTTTTTCCCTCATCTTTTAATGAAAAGGCGATCTGCCTATGGATGTTGTGTAAACTTACCTCATCAAAGTCTACCAGATAGATTTTTCCTATTCCACTAGCTCCAAGTGCCAAAGCTAAAGATGTCCCCAATCCTCCACATCCAATTATAGCGATCGATTTATTTTGTAAGGAGGCTTGTTTCTCTTTTCCCCAAAGTTGAATTTGACGCAAAAAAAACTGTTCCAATTCTATTACTCCTTACAGTGCATCACGTCTTCTTAACGCGCTTTTAAATCCCCACTCTCTTCTAGCGGTTCTAACCAACTCTTTCTGTATCTCTTCAATTAAAAGCTCCTCACTCTCTCCTAGCATCATTGAAACCTTTCCATCGGGTAAAATTGAACAGCTTCGCCCATAAAATTTCCAACGATACCGATCTTTAAAATCTCCAATCCGGTTAACCCTTAAAAGATACATACTGTTTACAAACGCTCTAGAGCGTAACAGATGTAACCACCGCTCATTAGAATCAAAGGTTGAGATACTAGGAACTAGTACCACATCCACATCCCTTTTTAGAAACGATTGCCAAAAAATATCAAAATGGATTTCAAATCCCGGTAATACTCCAAACTTTACCCCATCAATTCTAAAGGTTGGGGGTTGTACCAGCTCTTTTATAGGATTGGAGAAAAATTTCTCCTCATTCCAGTGGGAATAGTTGATTAGAATCTGTTGATCGTAAAAATAGGTCTTTTCAGGCTTGACTATTGCCACACTTTTAAACCGCTTTCTTTTTATCACTCGAATAATAGGGGCTACGATGACGATGTTGTACCTTTTGGATAACTCCTTTAAAAAGGTGAGCTGTTTTTCACTTTGCTGTTTTAACATCTCTAAAGGGGTTTTGGCTAACTCGTGAAAAAAACGGTTTAACACATACTCGGGTAAAGTTAAAACTTTTACCTCTTTATTTTTAGCTGTATTTAGGTAATGCTCCAATCTATTGGGGTTTAACCCTATTGAAGAAATCTGTAACGCCGCTATGTTCATCTTTTCCCTTCCAATATCTCGTTGATATAGTTTGCAAATTTATCCACCTCAACCAAAAATGCGTCGTGACCATAGTCGCTATCCACCTCGTAGTAATGGCTTAAATCCCCTTTTCCTACACGTTTCATCGCTAAATCGATCTCTTTCATCTCTTCAGGTAAGAATAAAAGGTCGTTTTTAAAACTGATAAGATAAAGCTTACTCTTAACCCTCTCTAAAGCCTCTTCCAACCCCTCATACCCGTTAGAGAGATCAAAGAGATTAATAGCTTTTATGATGTAAAGGTAACTTAAGGGATCAAACCATTTTGAAAAATTGTACCCGTTATACTCCAGATAGCGTTCCACTTGAAACCGTCCCAACAGCTCATATAACCCCTCATTTGGAACATAATCGCGTCCAAATTTCCTATCCATCGAATAGGGGCTTAAAAAACTGATATGACCTGCCATCCTTCCGATCGCTAAACCGGTTAAGCCTTTTTCTTGAATCTCTTTAGGATCGTACGCCCCCCCCTTAAAATCAGGGTCTTTAATAATCGCCTCTTTTGCGATCTCATTAAACGCGATAACCCAAGGGCGGGTAGCGTGTGTAGCCGCTAAGGGAATAATCTTTTTGGCAAAGCCGGGATAATCTACAGCAAATCTTAAAGCTTGCATCCCTCCCATACTTCCCCCAATAACTGCTTCAACTTTATCTATCCCTAGCTTTGCAAAAAGAATCTTTTGCGCTTTTACCATATCTTTGATAGTGATTACGGGGAATTTAAATCGGTACGGTTGATCACTAGGATACATCTTACTCATAGGACCCGTGGAGCCAAAACAGCTTCCAATAGTATTGGTACAGATAACAAAAAATTTTTTAGTATCGATAGCTTTCCCATCTCCAATTAAAGAGTCCCACCAACCCGGTTTTCTATCCCCTTCATACCTTCCTGCAGCGTGATGGGAACCGCTTAAAGCGTGGCAAACTACAACTACATTGCTTTTATCTTCATTCAACTCCCCATAAGTTTCATAAACGATCTGGTACGGTTCTAGAATTCGTCCACTCTCTAGATAGAGTGGATTGGTAAATTTTGCGGTTTTGGTTACTATTTTCAATTAGAGCCCCGTTTATTAAAAAGTTGGAGGAATTTTACGCCCTAAAGGCTTTAATTGCAATTAAGTTTACTCAAAATAGAGGTTATACACCTTTTTTACCTTCTGTTCTAGCAACGCTAAACTTACGTTTCTTCCTTCTCTTAAAAACTCTTTTCCTTCAAAAAATAGAATCATTGTAGGAGCGCTCATAATGTTAAACTCCCCCGCTAAGGCTGGGATAGTAGCTAGATTGGCTAGAAGAAGTTTTACTTTGGGAAAGTTGGAGTTAAAAAGTTGAATGATTTTAGGACGAAGCGCTTCACACACCTTGCAGTTTGGAGTTGTCACATAGAGTAAAACTGCGTCGTTATCTTTTAACTCGTGCTGTATCTCTTCCAGTTTTCTAACCCGTTGCATCTTCTCCTCTCCTTATAAATTTTCCATTCTCTTTTACATAGGTCAAAAACGCTTCATAAACGGGATGGGTTGATAAAGTTTTACTATTACCTACGCAGATTAGTTTCCTTTTTGCCCTAGTTAAAGCTACATTTAACCGCCTTAAATCTTTCAAAAAACCTATTTTTTCACCACTTCTTACAAAACTAATTAAAATGATCTCTTTCTCCCTTCCTTGAAACCCATCCACCGATTTTACCTCAACCTCTTCTACTGAAAGTAGTTTCTTTATCAGTTTTACCTGAGCGTTATAAGGGGTTATGATCCCGATATCGTTTGCTCCCATTTTTAAAAGTTCTAGGGTCAACTCTTTTATTAAATCGGCTTCTTTTAAATTTTCATAGCTTTTACTTCGTTCTTTTAAAATCTCTTCCCCCTCTACATCCACAAACACTACCGGCTCATAGTCTAAAATTTCTTTATATTTAGAAGGGGGTTTTAGATTTAAATCTTTTAGAGTTTGATCTTTTACACTCTCATCAGCAACAAGTTGTCCTTCATAAAACTGGTAATTACTGAAATTCATAATCTTTTCATTCATTCGGTACTGAATCTTTAACATCGAAGAGGGAAGTGTAGGGATAAGCTTTTCAAAAAGGGAGAGTTTTAACTCTTTCTCTTCACTAACGACGGTAGGAGGTAACTGTTTATGATCCCCTGCAATAGTAAAACTGGAGGCGTGCATAATTGGAATCAATGTGGAAGGGATCATCTGTTGACTTCCCTCATCAATTACCGCTACATCAAAAAACTCCTTTTTTAAAAGCTCACTCATAACCATCGCATTGGTAGAAAGTACTACATCTGCCTCTTTTAAAATGTTTTTATAAACTTTTTCCTCTTTCTGTTTTAATGAGTTAACCAGACTCTCTATTTTTCTATTTATCCTAATCCATTCCGCCATCGATTTAATCGTAGCTAACGATAAACCGCGCTGAGGTGTCCCCTTTTTTTCTAAAGTTAAAATCCTATCAAAACTCATCCCTCTAGTTCTAGCTGGAGTTGGTTTAGAGTAGTTATCCCTCTTTTTAACTAAAACTCCAACCTCCTCCCATCCTTTTTTAATTGCTTGAGCCTCTAAACTCTTTTCATATTTTGCGTGGATACTAAACTCTTCCAACTCATACAAGATTCTAGCTGGATGTCCCACTCTAACTAAATTTAAATCAAACTTGGCCAACCGTTGAAGCATATTATCTACAGCGGTATTAGAGTCGGCGGTAGCTAAAACTTTTTTTCCACTTTTTACCAGTTGTAAAATCAATTCAATTAGGGTTGAGGTTTTTCCTGTACCTGGTGGACCGTGAATTAGGAACGCATCACTTCCTAAAGCTAAACTTACCGCTTGGTGCTGGGTTGGATTTAGAGAAGTTTGGGGTTTAAACTCTTTTAAAGTTGGTGGCAAAGGAGGTTCCAACTCTAAAGCGATATTTCTAGCGGGGGTGTTTTTATGTTGAAGGAGTAGAAGGTTCTCCTCCATCCGTTTAAAAGTTACATCGTTGATAAAAAGGTCGATTCTAATTCCATCCTCATAAACCCATTTTGGAGGACGCTGTTCAAAAGCCACTACGATAAAGTTTTTTTTAACTTCACTTACCGTCCCTTGAAGATCGCTTTTTAACGGCTCTCCTTTGCTGATTAAAACCACATCTCCAGAAGTTATATCGGTAGTAATAGGTTTACTTCTTCCAAATTTTACAAAGTAAAGATTTAATCTACTAGGTTCTCTAGAGCCTTTAAGATTTAAAATAGCCCTTCCAAAAAGCTCCCTTTCTGCGGGGGTTAAAGTTTTTATCTCCTCTAAAGTAGCTTCCACTTCAGCCTGACGCTCTCTATTGATTAAATAGCGATACCTTTTTACAAAACGGTCTAAAAAAATTATCTCTTCAATCTCTTTTTTAGGAGTTTTAAATTTACCTTTGACCCGTTTTTTTAAAAGGAGTAAGGTTTTTCCATTTCCGTAAAAAATCTGTTTTATGTCACTCTTTTTTACCTGAAACTTTTTTAACGCTCTTTGAAGTTGGTTACCTTCTAAAACTTGTGGTAAAAGTAGATAGTTCAGAGGATACTCCTTTCTTCCTAGCCTACTGGCTAGGAAGGGTTACAACCCCACTAAAAAGTGGAGTTTTAAAGCGGTTTTCTACAATAAGAAAGAGAAAAGGGCGATCTACATAAAAAGGGGTGATGATAGGAACTGCTGAGGTCTCCACTATTACGCCAGCAGTTGCGGCAGCAGCCTCACTTCCTTGCTCATTTACTTCAATAAAGGTTTTATGAAAAACACTATTTAGATAAAGATTAGCATCTTCATTGATCGGTTTTCCAATAAACTCTAACTGAGCCAACTCTTTATCAAATACTCTCTTTAATCCAAGCTCTTGTAAAGTTTGACCAACCTCCTTAGTTCCCCACTCAAGTTTAAATTTAGGAAGCTTAACTTCAACTCTTCCCACTTCAGTTAGATTTTTATAAAGAGTTGAAACTCCCTCTTGCTCCAACTCCTCTAACACCTCTTCTATACTTTCATTAGGAAGCAAAACCCACATACTCAACTCGTTTTCTTTGTAAGGAAGCTCTACCGCTTTAAAGCTTCTTCCTTGAGAGAGGTTATAACTAGAGATATGGCTCATCATCTCAACTTCAACTTTATTTCCATCCAAAAGTGTAAAAGGTTCTTTTTTTACCTCTTCAAACTTCTCTTGCCATTCTCCCAAAAAGTAGATCGCATTTACTAAAACCGCTCTAGTATTGGATTTTATAGAACCTTTAGGAAGTAGATTTCTTATTTTTTGGTGAGTTTTTTCCTCTACCCAAAGGTTGATATTTTCTCTAGCCTCCTCTGGGGAGTTTAAAAAATCTTCTTGAAACAGCTCACTTTTTAAAAAATCTCTAACCAATCCCTCATAACTTTTATACACCTTAAACCGTTTTTCAAACCACGCAGAGTTAGCTATCTCGAGTGTATTGTATCTGGGAGTTACCTCTTCTAGATAAGTTTTTAAAGAGAGAGGAATATCTACATTAGCGGGATAATTAAAAAACTGTTCAAACTCCTCCTTAGTCTCTTTAGAAGCCCCCAAATAAACCATATTCAACGCACTAAAGATACTAAAGGGGGAGATGAGAAGATTCTCTTCATTATAAAGTTTTCTCATTAACTTAGCCGAAAGGGAGTTTAAGGAGGTAGCCACAATATCAGGGGAAGTTATCTTCTTCTCATCACAGCTTCCCATATGCAGATATTGGGCGTAAGGATCGTTTTTTAACTCGCAGTAGTTGTTAAAAGTTTGAGGAATAGGATCGCAAGGAGTAGTTACACATCTAACTTGAATTAGAGCGCATACGGGTTGAATCGGTTCTTGAGAGCAATCGCTTTTTAGAGCTTGGCTAAAGTTTACAATCATCTCCCCTCTGGGCGATTTAAAGACAACTCTTTGTATTCCTTTATCCACCGCTACTATTACGGTATGGTAAACCACCACCATTATCCCCACTTCTGGAACGGCTAGATAGATCGGAATAGTTACCACATTTGGGATAGAAAAATCGGGTTTTCCTAACGTGTAGGTTTCCGATCCATTTAGATAAAAGCTTACTACAGCAAGATTGTATTTATCTAAATCCACTTTTTTTAACTTCTCTTGAGTAGCAGCGGGGAAATTTTCTATCACTTCCTCTAGCTGTTCTTTGGAAGTTATGGCTAAAGTTTTAAAAGGGGGCTGGGAGTAGGATTTGTACTTATCGATATATTGCACATTCCCTTCATTAAAGATGATTTGTCTAGAGGTTTTTCTCATATTAAAATAGCCCAAATCCTGATATTTAAAAAAAGAGCCCGGAGGTACTGGGAGAAGTTTATAAACCTTGTCCAAGTAAGCGGATTTTGTAAGGATAAAATCAAATCTGGTATCACCATCTTTATCCAGATCTCCAATATAGTAAAAATCCCACACCGGTTTACCAAGATTCTCTACCTCAACCCTTTTCCAACCAAACACATCTTTTTGAGAAGGGGGATTTCCCATCATCTGATAAGTTATTCCACAAGGAGTTTTAAAAACCCAGTTAAACGCAGAGCGAGGATCCTCTTTAGGATAGAAAGGGTAAGGATGGAAGGTTCCACTAAGATTAAAACTTTTATTAAAAAGTACGGTAGGTGAAATCTCACCCGCTATCAAGCCCAAAAGGAGGGCTAAAAGAGTGATAATAGCTTTCATAGCTCAACTCCTTACTGCTGTTTAAAAGTGTTACACGCATTTAAATCCCCTTTTGTAAAACCTACCCAAAACCAGTGCATTCTTTGTTTAGAAGTTCCGTGAGTAAAACTATCTGGAACCACATATCCTTGCGCTTCCATTTGAAGTTTATCATCCCCAATCTGAGAGGCTGCGTTTAAACCCTCTTCAATATCCCCTTTTTCTAGATATTTCTTAGCGTGATGAGCCCAAACTCCTGCAAAACAGTCCGCTTGCAACTCTACAGGGATTTGTAGATGGTTAGCCTCCACCTTTTTACCCATTCTTAACGCTTTTTCTTGAAGTCGTTGTACTTTAGGAAGAATCCCTAAAAGGTTTTGTACGTGGTGTCCAACCTCGTGGGCTAATACATACGCTTGTGCAAAATCCCCTTCTGCGTTATGAACTTTAGCCAACTCATCATAAAACCCCAAATCTAAATAAATCTTTTGATCCACAGGACAGTAAAAAGGTCCCATCTGGGCGTTTGCATAC
The DNA here is from genome assembly GCA_013153095.1 of Campylobacterota bacterium. Taxonomy (GTDB): domain Bacteria; phylum Campylobacterota; class Campylobacteria; order Campylobacterales; family Nitratiruptoraceae; genus Nitratiruptor. The sequence continues at coordinate 18,150 of JAADFB010000014.1, forward strand.
CCGCACCCACTTACAGTAGAGCCGCGATAAAGAACTAAGGTAGGTTCTTTATACCTAATCCCATATTTAGGTAAAATCTCTTTCCAAGTATCTTCGGTACTTGCTAACACCTTTTTTACAAAAAGTGCCGTTTTATCCTCTTGGGTAGTAGGTTGAGTAGTTTCTGGAGCTGTTCCTCCAAAAGGGTTAAATCCACTAAGATAAGCTAACAATCCTGCTCCAATTAATAGCCAACCTACTTTAGTTCTAAGCAAAGGGGCTATTATTGGCCATAACATAAACAATCTACTTAAGGACATACCTCTAATTAGTCCCCCAAGACCCCCTTTTTTGATACCGCCTCCGCTACTACCGCCGCGGCGATCCTCTACATTACGACTAACCCGATGGTCATCTAATTTCACCTAACTACTCCTTTCCTTAAAAAAATTGTTCAAGTTAAGATAACATATTTTCTTTAGTGTTGCAACTTTAACCCTCCATTTTACTACGTGGTTACAAAATCTTTAAAACGCAAACTTTGTTATAATCTCAAAAAGCGCTTTTTAGGGACAAAATTAGCTAAAAGGAGTTTTATGATCTTTCCTGCACCGCTTAAGCATAACTCTTTGAAAATAATGTTACTGGGTTCGGGAGAGTTAGGAAGAGAGGTAGCTATTGAAGCTCAACGGTTGGGGATCGAGGTTATCGCCTTAGATCGCTACCAGAACGCCCCCGCACATCAAGTAGCCCATAAAGCGTATGTTGTCGATATGAAAGATAGAGAACAGATTTTAGAAATTGTTGAGCTGGAAAAGCCTACCTATATTCTTCCTGAAATTGAGGCGATAAATATCGATGCACTCTTTGAGGCGGAAGAGAGAGGATATAAGGTTATCCCCAACGCTTTAGCGGTACAAATCACAATGAATAGAAAAAATATTAGAAAACTTACAGCGGAGCGGTTAGGGCTGTTAACCAGCAAATACTTTTTTGTAAAAACACTAGAGGAGTTGGAAAAAGCGGTAGAGGAACTGGGATATCCAGCAGTTGTTAAACCTATAATGAGTTCTTCAGGTTATGGACAAAGCATTATCAAGGCTAAGGAGGAGATTCCTAAAGCGTTTGAGGTAGCTAAAAACGCTAGGGGGGATTCAAGTGAGTTGATTGTAGAGGAGTTTATCGATTTTGATTATGAGATCACACTACTTACAGTAAAAAACAGCTGGGAGACTATCTTTTGTCCTCCAATTGGACATATCCAGCAAGGGGGAGATTACATCTTTAGCTATCAGCCTAAAGAGATGGATTCTAAGGTTTTAGAAAAAGCTCAGATGATAGCTAAAAAGGTTACCGATGCATTGGGAGGAAGAGGGATTTTTGGAGTGGAGTTATTTGTTAAAGGGGATGAGGTCTACTTTAGTGAAGTATCCCCTCGCCCACACGATACCGGTCTAGTTACCTTAGCTACCCAAAACCAAAGCGAATTTGCTTTACATCTGCGGGCAGTTTTAGACCTTCCGTTGGAGTTTAAATTTTTCTCTCCTGGAGCTAGCGCGGCTTATAAAGCCACACAAAAAAGCTTTGCACCCTGTATTAAGGTAAACGGAGAACTGTTTTTAAAAGATAGTTTTATCCATCTTTTTGGGAAACCTCAAAGCTATCCCGGGAGAAGAATGGGAGTAGTATTAAGTTTGGGTGAGAGTGGAGAGGAGGCGTTAGAGAAAGTACAAGAGTTAGTTAGAAAGGTTCAAGATGAGGATTGTTCAAAAAACTATAACTTTAAAAGCCCGTCCTAGAGGCTTTTTTCTCGTTACTCAAGAGGTTTTAAAGCAACTTCCTGAGCTTGCTAAATTTAAAGCGGGGTTAGCCCACCTTTTTCTTCTTCACACCAGCGCTAGTTTAACCATTAATGAAAATGCCGATCCTAGTGTTAGAAAAGATATGTTGGAATTTACAAACCGGTTAGTTAAAGAGGATGAACCTTACTATACTCACACTTTAGAAGGCAGTGAAGATATGCCTGCCCATATAAAAAGCTCGCTGTATGGTAATTTTTTAACTATTCCTATAACCGATGGAAGATTGGTATTAGGAAGTTGGCAAGGGATCTATTTAGGTGAGCATAGAGATTTTAACACCAATAGAAAAGTTTACGTAACCCTCATAGGAGTGTAGCTTGAAGATAGTAGTTTTGGATGCAAAGACTCTAGGAAACCTCTCTTGGGAAGTGTTAAAGCAGTTTGGAGAAGTAGAAATTTATCCTACAACCCAACCTTCTCAAACAAAAGAGAGAATAAAAGATGCCGAAATTGTGATAACCAATAAGGTGGTCTTAGGTAAGGAAGAGATAGATAGCGCTCCTAATCTAAAACTTATCTGCGTAGCTGCGACTGGGATGAACAATATCGATCTAGAATACGCTAAACAGAAGGGAATAGAGGTTAAAAATGTTGCAGGCTACTCTACAAATAGTGTCGTACAGCATACCTTTGCGATGGCGTTTTATCTTATTGAACAGCTCAAATATTACGATCAATTTGTAAAGAGTGGAAAATGGAGTGAAAGCGCTCTCTTTACCTGTATCGATCGCCCCTTTTTTGAACTTTTTAACAAACGGTGGGGGATTATTGGGATGGGGAGTATTGGGCAGGAGGTTGCAAAAGTGGCTACAGCTTTTGGATGTGATGTAGTTTACTACTCTACCACCAATAAAAACCTCAACCAGCCCTACAGGCGGTTAAGTTTAGATGCACTTTTATGTACTAGCGATATAATCTCTATCCACGCTCCTTTAAATGAAACTACAAAAAATCTAATCTCAACCCAGGAGTTGGCTAGACTTAAAGAGGGAGCGGTTCTTTTAAATTTAGGACGAGGTGGGATTGTGGATGAGGAGGCGTTAGCTAAAGCGCTAGATCAAAAATTTATCTTAGTAGGATTGGATGTAACCTCAACTGAACCGCTTCCAAAAGATTCCCCTTTACTTAAAGTAAAAAATAGTGATCGTTTATTAATAACTCCCCATATCGCTTGGACTTCCATAGAAGCTAGAGAAAGACTTTTAGCAGGAATTGTAAGAAATATTGAGGAGTTTTTAAATGAGACTCTTTATCGGTAACTTTGTAAAAATTCCAAACTACCAAGCGATAAAAAACCGTTTCTCATTTATTCAAGGAAAGTGGGTAGAAAAAGAGAATCTACATCTAACCTTCCTTTTTTTAGGAGAAGTTAACACCGCCGCCCCTTTGATTAAAAAACTTAAAGAAATCACCTATACTCCAGCCACTTTTACTTTAGAAGGAGGAGGCTTTTTTGGCTCTCCTCCTAAAGTGTTGTTTGCAAAAGTTAAAGAGAGTGAAGAGATTTTTAATTTCCAAAAAAGGATAGTCCAAGCGTTAGAAGTGGAGTCTAAAAATTTTCATCCCCACATAACTTTGTGTAGGATAAAGAAAGCCCCTTTTAAACGGTTAGTAGAAGGAGTTAGAGAGCTAAGAGTTGTAGGAGAGATGGAGTTTAAACCGCAACTAATTCAAAGCTACCTAACTCCTAAAGGTCCTATCTATCGTCCAATTTGGGAGTTCCAGCCAGAGAGAACCTTTTAAAGCTAAAAGCTCATAAACTTGTGAGGGTTCTAAAAAGATTCGCTCTCCCGCTTTTAAAAAGCTGTTTTGAACTTTTAACTCCCCATAAAGCAGTACTATCCAAACCCCAGTTAAAGATAGATAGGTTTTTCTCTCCCCTTTTTTAAGAGTGTTGCTCTTCAAACTTTTCCACCTGATAGACATAGATTTGAGGGTGATACTCTAAGCAGTTTGGAGGAAGTCCCGCTTTTAGACACAAATGGGCAAAAAATTGGTCAAAATCTTTTAAATCCTCCCAAACTTGGGGCAAAAAGGTTGCTTGTTTACCATCCAGTTTTAACACCACTCCATCGATACCGGGTCGAATCTTTCTTTTTAAATCCTCAATATCTTTATACTCTAGCGGTTTAGGTTCGCCTAAAAGTGAGATTTCTATCGTTATCTTATCAAACTCTTGTGGGGTTAAAGGTGGGAAGCGGGGGTCTTGGAACGCTGCCGCTTTAGCGTTTTGGATAATGTCATCGATTAAAGGGCGGTAGGGAACTAAGCTTCCTATACATCCTCTTAAGGAACTTCTTTCATTGATTGTTACAAATACCGCTCCCGGTTTTGCTAACTCTGGACACATCTGGATAAGTCGCTCTTTAACTTCAGGGGTTAACTCTTTATGACCACTAAACTCCTCCTTGATAGCGATTCTAGCTATCTTTAACATCAGCTCTTTACATCTGTTATCCATCCTCTTCTCCTATATAAGTTATCTGATTTCTACCTAGATTTTTCGATCTATAAAGCGCTTTATCTGCACGTTTGTAAAGGGTTTGAACCGTATCCCCCTTTTTATACTTAGCCACTCCAATACTTAAGGTAACTTTTCTATCAATCCCTTCAAATCTTCGCTTTTCAACTCTTTGACGCAGATGTTCTAAAAGGTCTAAAATCTTTTGGATATTGGAAGTTACTAAGATAGCTAAAAACTCCTCTCCTCCAACTCTAAAAATAGGATCGGTAGCTCTAAAACTTTGTCTTATCATCTTAGCTACTTCTACTAAAACCTCATCTCCCTTATCGTGACCATAAAAATCGTTAATCTCTTTAAAATGGTCAATATCAAACATCACAAACAGTAAAAAATCTCCTAAAAGTTCCGCTTCCTCGATCTTTTCTAACGCTATCTTTTCTAGAAGGTAGCGGTTGTAAAGTCCAGTTAGGGGATCTTTGATAGCAAGCTTTTTTAAACTCTCTTGCCTTTTGTATGTTTCGGTGAGATCGATTAGGATTATAGCATAATCTTTTCCCGGTAGAGGGTGCAACTTTACTTTAAAGATAAACTCTTTTTTCTCATATTCGATTTTTAAAAGAGTTTTTTTACTAGCTTGAAGAAGAAAGGGAAGAATACATACAGGAGAGGGAAAATAGCTAAGGAAAGTTTCATTTGCAAACTTTATCTTCCCTTTTTGGATTACGACAATTAAATCTTCTAAAGAGTTTAGCAAGTTGAGGTAGAAAGTTGATCGCTTCTTTTCTTTTATCCAAAATACTCCTAAGATCAAAAAAGGTAAAATTATCCAAATCTCTTTAAACAAAATCCCTATCCCACAACGGTTTAGAGGTCGCCCTTTCTTTCTTCTTTTCCATATCGAGTAAAGTTAAATTGGGGTGGGATAAAAGAGATTTGGAAGCAATAGTTCCCTTTCTAACCCCTTGCTGGTTTAGCTCATAAACATAAAACCCAGCCTCCCAAAGCCCAAGTCTGATAGAAGATGCAATCGAATAGGTGGTTAAAACTCCTTTTAAAATCCTATTTAAATCTTTAAAATACTCTACCGTCCATAGCAAAGGATTTTTTTTAGGACTAAAGGGGTCTTGATAGATAATATCTATTGAAGGAAGTGTTTTTATATACTGCCTTGCATCCCCTTTAAAAAGATGAAGTTTTACTTTTGTGGAGTGGATTGTCCCTTCAAATTCCCCTTTTTTGAGTAAAGTTAAAAGAACTTCTTTATAAGGTTGCAAAGAGGGGGGATAGGAGAAATTTGGAAGGAGTTTTAACAGCTGAAGATCCAATTCAGGGGAGAAAAGAGTTAAACTTTTTAAATTTAGATGTTGAAGATGGTAGAGTGTGGCTAAACTGTTTATCCCTAACCCAAAACAGATATCTAAAACTTTAACCTTATCCTTCTTGACAAGTTCAAAAGCGGGTAGGATATGTTTTTTTAACGCCTCGTTTAACGCTCCATCTTGAACGCTGTGATAACACTCTTGGTACTGGGTAGAGTAGAGGGTGTAGCTGTTATCTTTTGTAACTCGTAACTCATACCCCATCACTCAATCTCATCAAGCTCTCTAAACATTAACGCCTCGCCTACTTCCTGGATACTCATCCCTTCAAAGCCTAATAACACTCTAGCCCCTAGATCGTAAAAGTCATCTAGATCATCATCTTTACTAGTGGTGATAGCATAATCAAAAAACAACCCTTCCAAACTATCTTTAAAATCGATATGCTCTATCATCCCCTCTTTAAAAGTTACTAGAGCAAAGGTTTTAGCATCTTTGACAGTAGTAATTTTAGACGCTTCCCCTTCTTGAGTTTTTACAGGAATTAAAACAACCATCAAACTCCTATCACTCTAACCTTATCCACTTCACACTCATCTTTAACTTTATCTAGTTTCAACTCCTCATTATCCATCAAAGAGATCCCTTTTTCAATTACCTCTTGAGCAATCTTATGAGCTTCATTAAGAGAGTGCATATAACAACTCCCACACTGATAGATATTCAGTTCAGGAATCTCTTTTACACTCTTTACACCTAAGATATCTCGCATACTCTTTTCCCACGCTTGGGCAACTTCTAAGGGAGTGGGTTCTCCTATCACGCTCATATAAAACCCGGTTCTGCAACCCATCGGGGAGATGTCAATTATCTCGTAATCTTTTAACCGCTCTCTCATAAATCCAGCAAAGAGATGTTCTAAGGTGTGGGTTCCTTTTTCGCTCATTATCTCTTTATTGGGTTGACAAAACCTTAAATCAAAAACGGTGATCTTATCCCCTTTTGGGGTATCCATTACCTTGGCAAGTCTAACTCCGGGAGCTTTCATTTTGGTGTGATCAACTCTAAAACTCTCTAATAACGGCATCCTA
>JAADFB010000025.1 GCA_013153095.1 Campylobacterota bacterium
TTCCAAATCGACTTTCATCTTCTCCACCTTCACCAGAGTTACTTTTAGCCCCGATACTATTCATAGCTTCGGCGATACATTCGTGAGCTTCTGGGCTAATTGAGCCTAAACTCATTGCAGCACTATCAAACCGTTTAAAAATCTCTTCAATCGGTTCAACTTCCTGTAAGGGGATAGGGTCTCTTGGACTTTCCAATTCAAAAAAGTCCCTAATAAATTTTTTTCCTCTTCCATCTACCATCTGCTTAAGTTTTTTATACTCACTCCAGCTTCTAGTAACTGCGACGGTGTGAATCTGATTAACGGTGTTGGGGTTAAAATCGTGATATTCGCTTTGGGCGATATATTTGTAAAACCCTCCCAGCTCTAGCGGGAAGAGCCGATTTTGAATATCTACCTCATACGCTTTTTTATGGTAGCGTTCCAATCTCTCCTCAATATCCTCATATCCTAATCCTCCAAGCAGGCACGCGGAATTGGGGAAACAATCTTGAACAACCTCTTTACTTAGCCCTATCACGTCAAAGAGTGAGGAGTTTCGGTAAGAAGCGATCGTAGAGATTCCCATTTTGGACATAATCTTTAAAAAGCCACCATTTAAAGCGTTGATAACATTTTTAAACCGATTTCTTAACTCATATTGGGTTAAATCCTGCTTTTTAAGTTTTTCGTAAACCGTTGCAAAAAGTAGATAGGGGTAAACCGCACTCGCTCCATACGCTACCATCACCGCCGCACTATGGGAATCGTGAACCTCAGCGGTGATAGCTACGGTTGAGGTTAGATGACGAACCCCTTCTTCCAGTAACCGTTTATTCAACCGCCCAACCACCATCGCCATCGGAATAGTTTTTTTAGAAGGGCTCAAATTTCTATCATCTAGTACGATAATACGAACGCCCTCCTCCTTAACCGAAGTTACAATCTCTTCAACCAAAGCCTCTAAGGAGGCTTTTAGGTCTTTTTCAAATGCAGTTGAGAAAAATTTATGCTTAAAGCACTCCCGATAGCGGGGGTGTTTTGGATCACCGTAAGAAAGAAGCACGTCGATCTTTTCTTTAACAAGAATTGGGGATACCGCTTTAAGTCTAACTGCGTGTTCGGGGTCTTCATCTAAGATATTGTGAATCTCTCCAAATCCGGTATTTAAGCTCATCACGATCTTTTCTCGAATTGGATCGATTGGAGGGTTGGTAACTTGGGCAAACTTTTGTTTAAAAAAGTCGGTAAAGGAGCGTTGATGATGGCTAAAAGCCGCTAGTGGTGTATCATCCCCCATACTTCCAACCGCCTCTTTACCCTCTTTTATCATAGGCTCAATCACTTGTTCTATCAATTCGTGAGTAATGTTGTAAAACCGCTGTTTGTGAACTAAATCCTCAACTTCATACTCTTTTAAATTGGTGAAAGGTTGCTGATCGATATGCTCTTGCAAATAGACCATATGCTCATTTAACCACTCGGTATAGGGGTTGGAGTTTTTTAAATAGTCGTTAATATCCTCATTTTTTAACACCACCCCATACTTTAAATCTAGCGCTATCATCTCACCACTTTGGAGTCTTCCCCGCTCTATAATCTTTTCTTCTGGAATTTGTAAAATTCCATATTCGCTTGCAATTATTAAACGGTTGTCGGTGGTGATAATATACTTTGCAGGTCTTAAACCGTTTCGATCTAATACACACCCCACATATCTCCCATCTGTTAAACTAACCGCAGCAGGTCCATCCCACGCTTCAAAGCAAGTGCTGGTGTATTCGTAAAAAGCTCTAAGTTGTGCATCCATATGGGGGGCGTTTTGCCAAGGAGCTGGAATTAACGCTCTAATAGCTTTAAAGAAATCGATCCCATTAACAATTAAAAACTCAAAAAAGTTATCTAAACTTTTACTATCGCTAGCCTCTTTCTCCAAAACTGGGAGGATTCTTTGAATCTCCTCATCGCTAAAAACTTCGCTTTTTAACGCTTCACATTTGGCTAAAACGTTATATCTATTGGCGGTAACTGAGTTTATTTCTCCGTTATGGGCTATCATTCTAAAAGGTTGGGCTAACTTCCATTTGGGCAAGGTGTTGGTGGAAAAGCGCTGATGAAAAAGTGCAAAACTTGCTTCAAAATCTTTATCTTGAAGATCAGGATAGAACATCTTGATATAGGTGGGCATAACCAGCCCTTTGTACGCTATCGTCTTGGAAGAGAAACTTGGAATATAAAAATCTTCATCCTCTTCTAACGCTTTCTCTATCTCCCTTCGAGTTAGATAAAGTAATGCTTCAAACCGTTTAGTAGCGATCAAGGAGCTAGGGGCTACAAAGATTTGGACAATGTTAGGAAGAGTTTTTTTAGCCAACTCCCCTAACGCTTGGGTGTTGATAGGGACTTTACGAATATGTAAAATTTTTAGATCGTTTTTTGCACAATACTCTTTGATAACCTCTAAATTGCTCTCATTTTTATAAAACACCATCGCAACCGCATAGGTAGCGGGAAGGATAAAATCCTCTTGGGCGGAAAGTTTTTTAAAAAATTTGTGAGGCATAGAGAAAAGTAACCCGCTCCCATCCCCACTTTTTCCATCGGCAGCGATCGCTCCTCGATGCATCATTCTCTCAAGAGCTTTTATCGCGTCTTCCACATTTTGATGGGAAGGTTTATTATCGATACTAGCTAAGAGTCCAAACCCACAATTATCTCTATAACTGGTGAACTGTTCCATTCTACACCCTTTTAGTGGCACAAAATTTTCTTTAATAGTTGCGCAAAAGTTAGATATTTTATCCTCTTATTGGTTAATAGTCCTAATTGAGGTCAAAATCGTCTACAATAAAATCGGTTCCCGCGATCATTCTTCCGCCAAAATCTACCTTTTGTAAAAGTTTTATTCCTTCAATAGGGTCTTTTTTTACTACATAAAGTTGGGCAAAAACTTGTACAGGTTGAAATACAAAATCGCTTAGTTGGATTATGGCATCTGGGTACTCTACCTCTTCGGGAAGTAAAGTATCACAAATCACTTCTAAATACCCCTCTCTTAAAACGTCGTATTGATCAAAGAAAAGGGCGCAATCTAAATACCCTATCTTAACTTTTGTGGCGTCCAACTCCTTATCACTCTCAAAATCCCATAACCCATCACCTTCAGAACTTCGAATATAAAAAAGGTCTCCCTCTTGGGCTTGCTGGATCGGCTCTAAAAGTTCTAAAATATTGACATTCTTTAAAGTCAATTCATCACTAAGATACTTTCTGTTAGAGATGGTGATAGTTGATTCATCTGGGTCTACTCCCCTTATCTCAATTGGGGTCTGTAAAGCATCCGCTTCTCCGGTTTCCACAAACTCATTTACCAACTCAAAAAGGTTTCTAACCTCCTCTTGGGAGTCTAAATCCACGCTCTCATCGATCTCCATACTTTTTACATCGTAGATCTTTACAATCTTCGCTCTTCCTTTAACAGTCATTGCGGGCATTGAAAGCTCCTTTTTTTTGCGTATTATAACTTAAAGCGGGTCTTGTCAAAAAAGGTATCATCGTGAAGGTGATAAAATGAGGCTCTTACATATTTTAAAGCAGAAGGGAATTTTTTTTCTATCTCTTTTACAAACTCTTTCATCTGCTCTCTAGCGTAAGGTTCTTTTATATCAAATCTTAAAGCCGGACACATCTCATCACCTATAACTTTAAACCCATTTCTTTCCACAAATCCCCGTAACTGCTTCTCTCTAACCTCAATTAAGGGGCGAATCACATACAACCCCTTTTGACTTTTATAGATTGGGGGGAGGGAACGCATAGCACCGTTATAAAACATATTCATAAAAAAGCTCTCTATCGCATCATCAAAGTGGTGTCCTAATGCTAACTTATTAAATCCATACTCTAAAGCGTAGGTGTAAAGCGCTCCTCTTCTCATTCTAGAAAAAAAACTGCAATAGGAGCTATTTTTCCTAATCTTTTCTTTTGCGATCTCAAAAATTTGGGTTTCATACACCTCATACTCGATCCCATACTCCAAACAGTGCCGTTTTAAAAACTCAAACTCCTCCCCCATCCCATAGCTTATAGTTACAGCTTTAAAAGAGAAGTCGTAAGGGGCTACCTTTTGGATATATTTTAATGCGTGGACTAAGGTTAAAGAATCTTTCCCTCCACTTAAACCAACTAAAACCCTATCCCCCTCTTGTAAAAGGTTAAAGTAGGCGTTGGTTTTTGCGATCTGTTTAATAAGTTTTTTGGTAAAACTAGCCTCTTTCATCAATAATCTTATCCACCATTGAGATTATAAACTTAGCACTTCTTTGGGAGGAGTGTTTTAAAAATTCATCAAAATCAAATGCCGCTTCATCGTTAGCACTATCGCTAATAGAACGTAAAATAAAAAAGGGAATATCAAACGCATCACACACAACCGCAACCGCAGCCCCCTCCATCTCTATCGCGTCTGCATTAAAAGTTTTTCTAATCCACTCCTTGCGTTTAGGATCGGCAATAAATTGATCTCCTGTTGCAATTATCCCCTCTTTTAACTCCACTTTTTTCTCTTTTGCCACCTCTTTAGCGGTTAAAATCAACTCTTTACTAGCCTCTATAAAGATTTTCCCTTCAGGAACATAACCGTAAGGATGACCAAATGCCGTAATATCTAGATCGTGTTGACACAATTTTGTAGCACAGATTAGATCGCCTATTTTTAAATCTTCCCTTAACGCTCCTGCCACTCCACTAAAAAGGAGATAATCGATATTGAAATGTTGTATCAAAACGGAAGCGGTTAAGGAAGCGTACACTTTTCCGATTTTACTATAAGCTACTACCAGGTCACACCCTTTATATTTGGCTTCAAAGTAGCGGTTATTGGCAATGTTATGTACTCGTAACTGGTTGAGGTTTTGAAGGATGTAATCTAAAGAGCTAAAGGGGGGATGGTTATCTAAGTTTGATAGGATCGGCTCAATCTCCTCGATCATAGCCCCCATAATTCCTATTTTCATCCCTCCACCTTTTCTAAAGCTTCCTCTAAGCTTTTGCTATCTTTTATACATAAAGTTGGAACCTTAGTGATTCTTCGATTTAAACCTTTAAGTACGCATCCCTCCCCAAACTCTATAAAAAGGGTAGGATTTAAAGGTTGAATCGATTGTTTATACCTAACCGGTTCTACAAGTTGGCGCTCCAACAAAGGAATAGCCTCTTCCTTGGAGTTATAAGGCTTTGCGGTGACATTGGAGATAATAGGAGCTTGAAAACTATCCTTTACAAACTTTTCTAAATACTCCCTTAGAGGTTTTCTAGCCGGTTCTAGGAGTGGACAGTGGCTAGCTGTGTTCATATTAAGAAGCATCGCCCGTTTTGCTTTGGCTTCTTTAAAGATCGGTTCTAGTGCTTTTAGATCCTCTTTCACTCCAGCAATAACTATCTGCCCATCACTGTTATAATTTGCACACCACACCTTTTTACCTTCCGCTTGAGCTTGGTTTATAATCTTTTCTACAACCTCATCTTCTAAACCCAATACTACCATCATCCCACCATTATTAGAATTTTCCATCAACTCCCCCCGTTTATGTACTAGCTCTATCGCATCCCCAAACTCCAACGCCCCTACACTCCCTAAAGCGCTAAACTCTCCTAAAGAGTGTCCTAGGGCGTATTGAGGGGTTATAGGTTTTTGGTTGGTAAAAAGTTTGTGTGCTATGAGGCTAACTAATAAGATTGCAGGTTGGGTATAACGGCTTTGATTTAGTTTCTCATTAGGCTCAAAAAGCAACTTTTTAAAATCGACTTTTATCCTATCGCTCGCTTCTTCTACCATCTCTTTAGCTAAAGAAAAGTTGTTATAAAAATCCTCTCCCATTTTAACTTTTTGGCTTCCTTGTCCGGGAAAAAGAAATACTACCATCTCAACACTCCTCTTTTTGGAAAGTATTATAAGGTGAAGGAGTTTAAGAAGCGCTGATTAAAAGTGTAAAGAAGAAAATTTTCTTAATGCTTCATTTTTGATCTATCTATTGTATATCTTTTGTACAACTTTTTTATACAAAATTTACTACTATTACAAAAAATCTTTAGGAGCGTTGATGAAACTTGGAGAGCTAAAGAGTGCTGGACATCTACCAACTTTAATCGCGGCGTTTTTATATTTTGACTTTAGTTTTA
>JAADFB010000045.1 GCA_013153095.1 Campylobacterota bacterium
GGTTACGCTGCGATAAAAAATCAGGACAATTTTAGCTATTTTCTCTTTGCCAATAAAGAATATAGTTCTATCCCTCCTACAAAACATTTAAGTGCAGTTAGAAAAGCGGTGGAGGAGATTATAAGTTTTGATCCAATTGGAAAGGTTGGAAATTTTGAGGTTTTAACTCAAAGACTTTTTAAAATTAAAAGGAAGTCGATAATTTTTATTATTTCCGATTTTTTTCAGATACCTCAACTTAAGGTTTTAGCCAAAAAGCACGAGGTTGTAGCAATTATTGTAAGAGATAGGTTTGAAGAGGAACCGGTTTCGGTAGGTTTTATCAACCTTTTTGATCCTGAAACCAAAGAGAATTTTTTGGTAGACTTGGAAGGGACAACTTTAAAAAACTACAAAAAAGAGGTTAAAAGAGTGGATAGGGAGCTGTATGAGAGCTTTAAAAAGAGTGGGGTCAGGTTTACAAAAATCTACACTTTTGAAGACCCATTCATTAAACTTTTAAAACTGTTTGGACAAAAATGATGGAAGAGCTAAGAGATATAAAACCTTTAACAGAGATTCCTGATATGACTTTTTACCTTTTTTTGGCGCTGGTGATTGTAGCTACATTTTTAACATCCTTAGCAGTTTATGTACTTTTTAAGATATTAGGCTATAAAAAGGTAAATAAGAAAAAAATGATCTTAGAACATCTTCAGTCCTTAGACTTAAATGATGGGAAAAAGGTAGCCTATGAGATAACTAAATGGGGAAAGGAGATAGTAAGTGATGAAAGTCAAGCTAGACTCTATCAAGAACTAGTTAGAAAGTTAACCAAGTACAAGTACAAAAAAGAGGTTGAACCGCTTAGTGAAGAGTTGAAAAAAGAGATTAGATTGTTTTTAAGACTCCATAATGATGAGTAGTTTTAGTTTTGAGCGTCCACTAGTTTTATGGTTAATTTTAGTTGTACTTTTATGTTTAAAAAGGTGTAAACTTAAAGAGAGTGCGTTACTTTTCCCCCACCTTTTCATCTTAAAAAAAGCGGCGGATAAAAAAAGCTTTTTACCAGAGTTTTTAAAATTTTTAACCCTTTTTGGGGTGATTGTAGCGTTAGCTGGGCCTGTTAGGATAGATAAAAGTGTTGAGGTAAAAAGAAAAGGACATAATATAGTATTAGCTTTAGATGCGAGCGGTTCTATGCGGGAAAAAGGGTTTGATCAAGAAAATATACTTTTAAGTAAATTTGATGTAGTTAGAGAGCTTGTAAAAGAGTTCATAAAAAAAAGAGAGAACGATAATATTGGAGTTGTAATTTTTGGCTCTTTTAGTTATATAGCTTCACCTTTAACTTTTAACAAAGAGGTTGTTAATGAGATTTTAGATTATTTGGATATTGGAATTGCAGGAAGAAAAACTGCCATTAGCGACGCTTTAATTGAGAGTATCAACCTTTTAAAAAACTCCAGTGGTAAATCTAAGATAGTTATCCTTTTAACTGATGGATTTGATACAGCGAGTAAAACTCCTATTGAGGTAGCGGTTAAGATGGCAAAAAAGTACGGGGTAAAAATTTATACCATCGGAATAGGAGAAAGAAGAGGGATAGATGAGAGCTTTTTAAAATGGATTTCAAAAGAGAGTAAAGGGCATTACTTTTTTGCTAAAGATGCAAAAGACCTGCAAGCGGTTTATGAAGCTATCGACAAGTTGGAAAAGAGTGAAATTAGAGGAAGGGAATTCGTTAAAAAAGATCAACTCTACTCTTACATCCTCTTTGTAGCTACTTTAGCTTTGTTAGGGTATATTTACATTTATGGAAAGCGAGGAATATGAAGTTTTTAAACTTTGAGTTTATTCCCTTGATGCTTCTTCCCTCTTTTTTGTTACTCTATCTGATTTTAACCAATAAAAGTATCTTAGAAAGAATTTTCGATCCAAAACTTCTAAAAAGATTAAAAATTGAAGGTGGTCTTTCTAAAAAGCTTAGATTAATTTTACTCTTTTTAGCTTTCTTTTTTATGATTTTAGCCCTTGCTAGACCTGTCTATCAAAAAGGGATTATAGAGGTTGAAAGGTATAGAAGCGATCTAGTCATAGCGTTAGATATTTCTCGCTCGATGAAAGCTAAAGATTACTATCCCAACCGTTTAACCTTTGCAAAAAGGAAAATAGAGGAGTTTATAGAAAACTCTTCCAATCTTCAAATTGGACTTTTAGCGTTTGCAAAAGATGCTTACATCATCTCCCCTATAACCGATGATAAAACCTCTTTAAAATATCTTTTAAACAAACTTGATACCGATCTTTTATCCCTTAAAAGCACTAACTTTTTTTCCGCTTTAATGAGCGCAAACTTTTTATTAAAAAAGAGTAAAGATAAAAATCTCCTTTTGGTTACCGATGGAGGAGATCAAACCGATTTTAAGGAGCTAATCGAGTATGCTAAAAGTAATCGATTTAAAATCTCTATCTTAGCAGTAGCTACTAAGAAAGGAGCACCTATTGAAGAAGAGGGAGGGGGATTTGTAAAAGATAAGGAAGGAAATGTAGTAATTACAAGATTGAATGAAAAGATAAAAGAGTTAGCCCAAGCTACCAATGGAGTTTTTGTTCAAGCTACTTACACAAACGAAGATATAAAGACTCTTTTAAAACAGTTTCAAATAGGAACCAAAGAGGCTAAAGTTGAAAAGATTGTAGATCAAGTTGAACTTTATCCCTTTTTCCTCGTTTTTGCACTGCTGTTTCTTTTTATTAGCTTTTTTTCTATCCCAGGAAAGTTTGCTTTTATTTTTCTTTTACTTTCTCCAGCTATCACTAAGGCCGGGATAACCGATTTTAAAATTATCCAAGAAGCTACTCAAGCGTATGAAAAAGGGGACTATAAACTTGCTGCTAAAAAGTTTTTAAAACTTTGTGAAGAAAAAAGGAGTATGGAGTGTTACTACAACGCCGGTAACGCTTTATATAAAGCAAAGGAGTATCAAAAGGCGATTAACTACTACAACAAGATACACACTGATGATAAAGAGTTAGAGTTTAAAAAACTTCATAATTTAGGAAACAGCTACTTTCAACTAAAGCAGTATCAACAGGCGATCCATTACTACCAGGAAGCTTTAAAAATCAAAGATGACCCCGATACCCGTTTTAACCTTGAGCTTGCCAAAAAGATGTTAAAAAATTCAAAACAACCTCAACAACCGCAACAACAAGAGCAAAAAAACAAAGATTCTAAAAAAAGCAAAAACGATTCCTCTTCTTCCAATTCAGAGAAAGAATCTTCAGATCAAGGTAAAGGAAGTTCTCAAACGGGAAAACAGAAAAAAGAACCGCAACCTATAAGCGATCGAGAGGAGAAGAAATGGTTAAAACAGATTCAACAAAACAATGCCAAAACTTTACTTTACAAATCTCCTATAACTATCGACAAAGAAGGCAGTGATGAAAATCCTTGGTAGTTTGCTTTTTCTTTTCTCTTTTATCTTTGCTCAGGAGTTTAAAGCTTATCTCGAAAGAGAGGTTATAACTCAGGGGGAACCGGCAAGGCTTTATCTAGAAGCTAGCGGAGATGAGATCCTAATTCCTTCAATTGAAAGAATAGGGGAGTTTCCAGTAGCTCACACTACTCAAAGTGATAGCATAATTCAGCGGGGAAACTCTTTTGAGAGGAGAAAAACAGTTATTTTAACCTTCTATCCTACAAAAGATGTAGTTATCCCCCCTTTTAGCGTAAAAATTGATGGAAAAGAGTTTAAAAGTGAACCGCTGAGATTAAAAGTTAAGAAGGCAAAAAAAAGTGATAATATCCATTTTACTTTAACCTTAGATAAAAAAGAGGCTTATGTAGGAGAGCCGATAAAAGCAGAACTGGTTTTAAAAATTAAAAGAAGTGTAAACATTGTAGATTATAACTTTAACCCTCCAAAATTTGAAAACTTTTGGGTTAAAGAGTTGAAATCTAGTAACCGCTATTTGGAAGAACACGGAGAGTTTTTAATAAAACGGATCACCTTTTTACTTTTTCCTCAAAAAGCAGGACATCTAAAAATCTCTCCAGCAATTTTTAAATACGCGATTCCTTCAAAAATGACCGATATGTTTGGATTTAGTGTTACAGCTCCTAAATGGCATACCCTTTTAACTCAAGAAGAGAGTGTAATAGTAAAACCTCTCCCTAAAGAGGTGGATATGGTAGGAGATTTTAATTTAACTCTTACCGCCCAAAAAAAAGAGATAACCCCCAATGAACCGTTAAATGTAACTCTTACAATTACTGGGGAAGGCAATTTAGAGAATCTAGACAAAATCGACCTAAACATCTCCAACGCTACAGTTTATGCAGATAAACCAAAATTACAAGAGGAGTTTATAGATGGGAAACTAAAATCCACTTTTATCCAAAAATTTTCAATTATCTCCTCTAAAAGTTTTACAATCCCTCCGATAGAGTTGGAATATTTTAGTTTACAAGAGAAAAAAATTAAGAAGCTAAAAAGTGAACCTATATCGATAGAAGTTTTAGGTGCTACTAGTTCGGTTGCTACTACAAAAACTGTTACTCCTCAAGCGGTCTCCACTCCTTCTAAACAACAGAATCCAAACTTTTGGATCGGCTTTTTAAGTGGAATAGGAGTAACTCTATTGGCGTTTGGGATAGGGTTTCTTTTTAGAAAAAAACCTACATTTAAAGGGAAAAGAAAGGATAAAAGAGTTCTTTTAAATCAACTTCTTCCTCACCTTTCTAAAGACCCTAAAGTTGCCTCACTTGCCCAAGCTCTTTATGAGGAGCTTTATGAGGGGAAAAAGAGAAGAGTTAAGAAGAAGGAGATAGAGAAGGTGTTAAAGGAGATAAAATAAATTATAAGATTTTATGTAAAGTGGTGGCGTTCTCCATCCACTTTCTTAACTCCTCCCACCTCTCTTCTTTGATTAAAGAATAAACCTCTTGAAGCTCTTGGTTAAATACTTCCAAGGAGGCTAGAAGATTTTTCTTGTTTTGTTTAAAAATATCGCTCCACATCGAGGGGTTACTTTTAGCTAATCGGCTCATATCCTTGAACCCTCCTGCAGCTAAGATTAAGATACTTTTAGGGTCTTCTTGTTTTAAAACGGAATTGGCTAAGGCGTAACTGATCGCGTGCGGAAGGTGGCTAATGTAAGCGGCGTGAAGATCGTGTTCTTTTGAATTCATATAGACTAGTTGCATCTTTAAAGAGATAAAGATGTTTTCTACCTTTTCTAAATGCTCCTTTTCACACTCCTCTACATCACATAAAACACAAATTTTCCCTTCATACAACCCCTTAATCGCCGCAAAAGGTCCTGAATACTCCGTTCCTGTCATTGGATGTGCGGGGATAAACTGTTTTCTAATGGAAGGGGGACAGGAATTTACAATCTTTTCCTTAGTACTTCCTAAATCTACAACCGTTACATTGGAAGGAAGCTCTTTTAACTCCCAAAGGGCGTTAATAATCCCTTCTACCGGGATAGCTAAAAAGATAATATCCGCTTTTTTTATCTCCTCAAACTCAACCGCTTCATCTATCAAACCTAACTCTAAAGCTTCTTTTAAGTGAGAGGGGTTTTTGTCATATCCTATAACCTGATCTGCAAGGTTAAACCGTTTAAGATCTAAACCCAAAGAACCCCCCATAAGTCCTAACCCTACAATACCTGCTACCATCTTCTCCCCTTTTGAATATTATAACATTTTTAAAAAATATTAATTAAAATAGTGATACACTTATAAAAATTTTAACTAATAGAGAGTATGAAATGAGGTTATCGATGAAAAGAGGCTTTTTTTTATTAGTTTGTGCGAGTTTACACGCAGAAACTGTAATAAAATCGATCAAATATGAAGGACTTTTACACCTCTCTCCTGTAATTGCTAGGGAGATAAGTGGGATTAAAGCCGGTGAACCTCTAGATATGGAAAAGATAGATCAAGCTATTAAACGGTTTTATGCTCAAGGATATTTTAAGGATATTTGGGTAGAGGAAAAGAATGGAGAGCTAATTTTTCATTTTGTAGAAAAACCTTTAATAGCGAAAGTTGAGGTAAAGGGTTATCTTCAAAATAGAAAAGAGGAGCTTCCTACAATTTTAGGAATAAAAAAAGGGGATATTTTTGACAAAAGAGCGATCTTAAGGGCTATAGAGCAGATAAAAGAGCAAGCAAGAAATCAAGGATACTTTGATACCGTAGTTGAGGTTGAAACGGAACCAGTAGGGGAAAATAGTGTAAAAGTTACTTTTTTAGTAAACAAAGGGGAAAAAATAATTATAGATCAGTTAACCCTTTGTGGAGCTAAAGTTTTTGATAAAGATGATATTGAGGATGTTGTAGCCAATAGAGAAAGACATAAATATTTGGGATGGATGATAGGGGTTGATAGCGGAGAGTTAAAATTAAAAGAGCTTCCTTTAGATAGCGCTAGGATTAAAAATCTCTATCTTAGTGAAGGATATTTAGATGTTTGGGTTAGTGATCCTTTCTTGAGAGTAGATTTTGATAATTATAGAGCCAAGCTAAGATACCATATTGACGAAGGGAAAAGGTATAGAGTTAAAGATGTAAAGATTGAAGTGGTAGGAGATGTAATAGATCCACAAAGTTTAAAAAGGGAATTAAAACTAAGAGCGGGAAAAAAGTTTAACATCGAAAAGATGAGAAAAGACCTTTTAAAACTTAGACAAGCGGTAGCAGATAGGGGGTACGCTTTTGTAAAAATAGTCCCCGATTTTAAAAAAGATGAAAAAAGCGGTACTGTAACACTTCATTATCTTATTGAGCCGGGAGAGAAAGTTTATATTAATGATGTTATCATCTCTGGTAACCAGAGAACATTAGATAGAGTGATTAGACGCGAAATCTATTTAGCCCCTGGAGATGTGTACCGTTTTAGCGATCTCCAAGATTCTCGAAACGCTCTAAGAAGAACAGGATTTTTTAGTAAAGTTGAAATCAAAGAGAAAAGAGTCGCTCCCAATAAGATCGATCTTCTAGTAAATGTAGAAGAGATGCCTACAGGAAATATACTCTTAGGAGGAGGGTATAGCACCTATGAGGGATTTATTGTAAATGCAAGTATCAACGACCGTAACATCTTTGGAAGTGGAATAAACGGACAGTTAAGTGTTGATTACTCCTCCAAATCGCTTAGATTTAACTTAGGAATTTACAACCCTCACGTATTTGATAGCGATTATAGTATGGGAATAAACGCGTATAATACCAGATTTGAATATTACGATTATACCCAAGAAAGAAAAGGGGCTTCAGTTAGCGTTGGAAAAAAACTTTCCCGCCATCTTTCAGCCAGTCTAACCTATGCGTATGAGAAAAATAAGCTTAGCGATGTAAACTATGATGATTACTATTTTCAAGAGGGAACCTATACTAAAAGCTCTCTTATTCCGCAGGTAACATTTGATAATACCGATGATTTCTATATTCCTAGAAGTGGGATTAGAGCTATTGGATCCTTAGAATATGCCGGTATTGGAGGAGATGAGGAGTTTGTAAAAACCTATATCCGAGGAGGATATTATTATGGACTTGAAGATTTAATCGATTACGACCTTATTTTAAGAGTTAAAGGAAGGGTAGGATTTATCGATGATCAGGGCTATCTTCCTGTGTTTGAAAAGTTTTATTTAGGAGGAATCAGGTCTTTAAGAGGTTATCAAACCGCCTCAATCTCCCCTAAAGATGATCAAGGTCGTCTGGTAGGTGGGAAATATATGTTTTCCACCTCTTTAGAAGCTAGTATTCCGATGATGAAAAACAATAAAAATATGCGTTTAACTTTTTTTGTAGATCATGGGGGAATCGGAGAGGATAGCTTTACTGAGATAACTAGAACAGGGGCAGGTGCTGCGATAGAATGGATAACTCCTATTGGTCCTATCCAATTTGTATTTGCCAAGCCTTTAGATGATAAACCTGGTGATAGAACCTCCAATTTTGAGTTTAGTATTGGAGCAAGATTTTAAGCTTGCTCCTTAAAAATGATTGCAAAAGGGGCGGGTTTTTGAAGATTTTTACTCTCCTCTTTAGCCAAATATAACCTAGATGGAGAAATAATAGTTAAAACTCCCTTTTTATACTTCACTTCAAACTCAGGACAACTTAAATCTCTATTGATAACCTCAGCAAGAGTTAAAGTAAAACTTAACCAGTTAACTATAGAAGTGGGGGGTAGTAAAGGTGCTAACTCCTTAATGGCAGATTTTGAAGGAAGCTTTTTTTTATGAAATCTTACCAAAGTGGAGATAGTTGCTATCTCTTGGTGGGTTAAGTTGTATTCTAAGCTGTTAAGAAGAATATAGCTACTATGTTTGTGGTGTTCATAAAAATCTATCTTTACCCCAATATTGGCCAACTTTGAGGCAATAAGTAGCACCTTCTCATATTTTCTATCGCTATCAAAAAGGATATGTAAAGTCTCATAAAGCTTTTTGGTGATCTTATAAAGACAACGGCTTTGTTTTTCCTCTAAACAGAAGCGATCTAAAAGCGATCTTACACTTGGTTCAAAGTTGGCCGGAAATTTATAGTTGGAGTTTCGTAGAAGGTCTTTTAAAAAAACTCCCTCTCTTACACCAACTCCGCTAGTGATAACCTTTTTAGCTTCAATCTTTTTTAACACTTCCAAAAAAATTAAAGCACCCTCTTTGATGGTATCGTAGCGATCTTTTTTGATATGGTATTTTTTTAACTTCAACACAGAGGCGGAGATTATTTTTTCTATAAATTTTCTCTCTTTCTCAATCTCATAAGTAAATCCGTGAACTATTTCCAAAGGATAAGATTCTCTTTGCATAATAGCTTTAGAGATAGCTCTAATAGTTCCTCCGATACCTATAGCGTTTTCCGTTTTAAAAGAAGGGGGTATTTTGTCTAACTCTTTATGGATAAAGGCTAACGCTTTCTTTACGCTTTGTTTATGGTCAAAAAAAAGCTCTTTTAGTCTTACAGTCCCCAAATCTAAAGAAAAAACCTCTTTTACCTCTTTGTTTTGGATTAAAGCTAATTCGGTGGAACCACCCCCAATATCGATAGTGATTCCGTTTTCTATAGGTAAGAGATTGGCAGCCGCGATCGCTCCTAAAAACGCTTCCGTCTCTCCATCAATAATTTTTATCTTTAATCCAAGCTCTTTTTTGACCAAACTTTTAAAATAGCTTTTGTTAGGGGCGTCTCTTAATGCGGAAGTGGCAACACACAATATCTTTTTAACTTTTAAACTCTTAGCTATATTTAAAAATCCACCTAAAGCCTCTAAGGCTCTCTCCATTGCAAACTCTTGAAGCAGACCGCCTTGTTCATAGGCTCCTTCTCCTATTCTAACTCGACTTTTAGTTTCATTGATGAGGTAGAAGCCAAAACGGCTTGTACGCTCAATAACTATCATTCTAGCTGAGTTGGAGCCAATATCGATTACGGCGGTTCGCTTAGCCATCCTACTCTTCTTCTTGGGTTATCTGCTTATACTTATATTTCAATTCGGCAATAGTTTCTACATTATCTGGATCAGGAACGATACAATCTACTGGACAAACCGCTATACACGCTGGTTCATCATAAAAACCAACACACTCAGTACACCGGTCGGGATCGATTACGTAGATTGGATCTCCTTCCTCTATTGCACCGGTTGGACACTCTTCTCTACAAGCGTCACAAGCGATACAATCTTCCGTTATCATTAAGGACATCACTACCCCCTTAAAAAATTTTTTCTCTTTATATCTTAGATTGGCTTAGAAAAACTTTAACACCAAACACTCTATAAATAGCTATTTCATTATCGCTTAGAATCCTTAGAGGTTTAGTTTATGGAGCAAATGAGTTGAGAAGGAATAAATAGGGTTGCCACCGCTCCCTCCTTATCTTTTCTATTTTTAATGGAGATAGTAGCTCCCATAGCATCAGCTGCAGTTTTAGCTAAAAACAGTCCTAACCCAACTCCACCTTTTTTACCTTTTCGTTTAAAAGGGGCAAAAAGATCGATACTTTCGTCAATCCCGGGTCCCTCATCCAACACTTCAATCTTTATCCCCTCAGGAGTAGGATAGGATCGTAATTCTACAGTCCCTCCATCTTTAGTAAATTTTATGGCGTTTTGGATCAGGTTTTGGATAATATGGTTTAAAAGTGTAGGTTGAATAGCTACCGGATAGCGCTTAGGTTTTAAGTCAATTTTTAGCTCTTTTCCTTCGCTGCTGGCTAAAAGTTGGTAATTACTACTTTTTTCTTTTAAATATTCAATTAAATCTATAACCGTAGGAGATTCAAACTGATCGCTCTCTTGGCGTCCGATAGTTAAGATGTTTTCTATCATCTTGTTCATCTCATTGATGGTTTTGATATTGAGTTGGATAGTCTCTTTATACTCTTGAGGAGTTCTATCTTTTAACAAGGTTACCTCATTTTTTAATTTCATGACCGCTAAAGGAGTTTTTAACTCATGGGCTATTCCAATAAACAGCTCCTTTTGATATTTTACAAAGGTTTGTATCCTATTTATCAACATATTTATCGATTTACCTAAAGGTTGAAACTCCTCAGGTAAATGTCGAAGTCTTATAGGTTTTAACATATTCTCATTCATCGAGGAAAGACGTGTAGTTAAATTGGTGATATACCGGGTAATAGAGTTGGAAAGTATTAACGCGTACAAAATGATAAAAGCGAAAGCGAGGATATTGGTAAAGAGGATCGTTTTATAAATTTTAGCCAAAATTTCCCTAATAGAAGAGATATCCTTAGTAACTTTTAAAAAGGTTTGTTCGGTAAAGTTGTAAGGGTAATACAAGATGAGGTAGTGGCGACCATTCTCTTCTACCTCTTTGAAAGTAATATCGTTTATATCGGTAGGTTTATGGATAACCTCTACAGAAATATCTAGAGTTTTTTTTAAATAGACACTATCTATCTTCTCTCCCGGGTGAGAGGTTGTTACAGTAGTAGCTATAAAACTTGCCTGTTTTATAAGCTGATCTTTTACCTCTTCATAAAGAGACTGCTTAATAAAGTTATATAGGAGTGTGGAAAAAAGGAGGATTAGGATAGCAGAAGCTATCACTAACCGAACAACTATCCTCCCCCTTACGCTTTGCGTGGATAGCAAAACCGATACCCTCTTCGTCTAACCGTCTCAATCGTTTGAATTCCAAGAGGTTTATCCAGTTTTTGCCGTATTTGATTTATCGCTACTTCTATTACATTAGGAGTTACTAATTCGGGCTCTTCCCAGATAGCATCTAAAAGCTGTTCTTTAGAAACGATCTGATCTTTATGGCGTGCAAGATGGGTTAAAACCTCAAAAGGTTTACCTTTTAACTCTATCTCTTTACCTTTAAAAATAATTTTCTCCTCTTCAGGATTTATCACCAACTCTTTTATCTCAATAATACTGCTTCCCCCAAAGCGTAACCTAGCCTCAATCCTAGCAACCAATACATCAAAATCGAACGGTTTTTTTATATAATCATCAGCCCCAGCTCTTAGCGCTTCTATCTCACTCTCTTTATCATCTCTTGCAGAAAGAACGATAACTATAGTTTTTGGGTTGGTCTGTTTTACTTGGGTTACAAGTTCCAATCCGCTCCCATCTGGAAGCATCCAATCCACCAAGATGAGATCGTAATTGCGAATATCTAGATAATATTGAGCATCTTTTAGACTCTCACTTGTATCGCTTTGGTAGCCAAACTCTTTTAGCCCCTCCGCTAGCGTTTTGTTGAGAGTCACCTCATCTTCAACGATCAAAATTCGCATTCACCGCCCCTTAAAAATTTTTTAAGACTTGCTGAAATTATAACACAATTTTAGCTTGTTTTAAACTAACTTTTAGCATTTTTTAAAAAAAGTTTCAAGAAAACTTAAGGCTAAGAGATACTGAAGGGGTAACATAATCGAGTATCTGGGGCTTTTTAAGAGTTAATTTTGCAAAGGTGATTTGTGGAAATTTCTCTTTTAACCCATAAAGGAGAGTTTTTAGCGCATCCTCCAATAAAAAAAACTGTTGAGTTTGAATACTATTTTTTATAAACTGGGCAACTTTAGCGTAATCTAACCACTCTTTATATCTAATCACAGCTTCCACTTCCACTTTTTGAGGAATTTTTCTCTCCTTTTCTAATACACCAATGATCGCGTAAAAGGTAAAATCTTCCAATCTTATCTCAAACTCTTCCATTTAAAAAATACTCCTGTGCTCTCTTTTTACTGGGAAATGGAGAGGTTAAAAACTTCTCGTTTTCTATCTTTACTTCATAAGTTTGTGAAGGAGTAGCCTTTGAGTAGGTTAAGGCTATTTTAGCCCCTAACAACCTATCCTCTTTAGAAGCGTTTTTAGAGATTAAACTAACTGGACCTGGTAAAGGTAGAGTAAAAAGAGTATACTTTTTTAAATTGAGATTTTTTAACCTTTCATTTTCCTCTTTATTTCTAGAGACAACTAACTTTGCTCCATCCTTTAATCTAAAATGGCGACCCCACTTTAACACTTCCACATCTTCTAAAGAGAAACTATCATATTTTAAATGTTCTCTAATCTTTTTACTAAAAAATTCATCTGTTAATAAGCATCCTCCCGCAGGGCTTTCAAACTCCTCAATCCCAAATTTTTTAGCTAGTTTTAACTGTCTTTCTCTTCCTCTTCCCTTAATATCTAAAAGTTTTTCTCTATCTACCCACCCCTTTATCTCAGGAATAGTAGGAGGTAGCAGTTTGGCACTTAAAGGACGAAGAATTAACCCCTCCCCTTTTGCTAACCCTTCCACCTTCTTTAGTGCATCAAACCGTTGGCTCATTGGACGTTGTCCTACCACTTCCCCACTAATTACAAATTTAGCCTTAAACTTAGGAAGTAAAGCAAGTGCAACTCTAAACATATTTGCGTGACAATCAATACAGGGGTTAAAGTTTTTTCCATACCCATAAACCGGATTAAACAAAATTTCTTGGATAAACTGTTCTTTAATATCTACTATTTCTAGTTTTGCTCCAATATTTTTAGCAACTCTTTCTAAATAAGCTTTTTTCTCCTCCTCTCCCCTTCCTCCAAAACCGGTATCAAAATAAAGACCAATAACCTCCACCCCTTGCTCTAAGATAAGCTTCATTGCTAAAAGACTATCCAACCCCCCGCTAAAGAGGGATAAAGCTTTAATCTTCGACAACGATCTCCCCTTTTTGCAGTTTCAAGATATTTTCCCGATACTTTCTAATTAAAAAACTTTTTTTACTAAAACTTAGTTCTCTATCTTGAAGTAGGTGTTGAATTTTTTGTTCAAAATATCTAATTAATAGCAAAAACAGCTCCTCTCTCAACCGATCAGGTTTTATAGGTAGAATATCCTCATCTACTAATATCTCTCTAAGTCTAGGATGTTCTAAATCATTTTTTAAAAACGCTTCAAACTCCTCTTTATGGTAAGTAAAATGTTTTGGCTCTAAAATATCCAAAACTCTCTCTACTGCTTCAGGAGAGAGTAGAAGAGTTTTTATAATACTCTCTTCTAAAGGGTCTCTAACTACAACTTTTTGAATTTCAACTTTTTCTTTTTTCTCTTTAAGTTGGACTCTAAAGGGAGGAATTTTTAAAAGGTGGGCAAGATAACCTTTATACTCTTGGGCTAAAAAAGGAGATAGGTTTTTTAGGAACTCTACTCCCTCTTTTAACGCTTTTTCTTTCTCTTTAGGGTTAGAAAGATCAAACTTTTTTATTATCTCTTCTAACACAAACTCCACAAACGGCTTAGGCTCTTTAAAAAGTTCCCTTAATCTTTGTTCTTCCTTATTTTTGATAAAGTCTGCAGGGTCCATTCCCTTAGGAAAAATAACAACTCCTCCAACAAAATCGTGAGCAGTCAAAAGTTTAGAAGCTTTTATCGCGGCGTTAATTCCCGCACTATCTCCATCATAGGCTAAAATTACCTCAACATCTCCTCTTTTTAAAAGTGGAAGATGGCTAGGAGTTAACGCCGTTCCCAGTGTAGCTACTGCAAAATTTAAACCCGCTTGATGTAAAGCTATAACATCTAAATATCCTTCCGCAACTATAATCTTTTTTTGTTTAAAAATATTCTCTTTTGCTAAGTGGTAACCGTAAAGAGTTCTAGATTTATGAAAAAGTTTAGTCTCAGGGGAGTTAAGATACTTAGCTGGATGGTTAGAAAGTGTTCTACCCCCAAAACCTATCACCTTCCCATCTACCCAAAAGATGGGAAAAGTGATCCTCTCTACCATCCTAGCATATACTCCATTCTCCCCTTTACCCAAAACTCCAGCCTCTAGTGCTTCTTGGAGCGGGATCAACGAGTTTTCTAAAAAGTTCAATTGCTCTTTAGAGCTGGGAGCGTAACCTAGTTCAAACTTTTCAATACTCTCTTTAGTAAAACCTCTTTCTAAAAGGTAGTTTAAAGCTATGGAGTTTTTAGTTAATTGCTCTTTGTAGAAATTTTTTACCCTTTCTAAAACTTTATAAAGATTGAGATAAGAGGGTTTTTCTTTTGTATATTTTAAAGAGAAGTTGTAAAAGGAGGCTAATTTTTCGATCGCCTCAGGATAGCTTAACTTCTCATACTCCATTATAAACTTGATCACATCTCCACCAACCCCACATCCAAAACAGTGAAATATCTGTTTAGCTGGATTGACCACAAAACTAGGAGTTTTCTCATCGTGAAAAGGGCAAAGAGCTTTATAATTAGAACCAGCTCTCTTTAACTCTAAATAGTTCCCAATAACATCCACAATATCGGCTATATTTTTGAGCTGTTCTATTGAGTTTTTATCTATCATAGGGGGTATTATAGTATAATTTTAAAATAAGGAGAGGGTTTGGATTTTCTGCTTCAGTACCGTGATCCGCTATTTGGACTTATAGTATTTTTTGCTTTAATTTTTATCATCTCCTTCTTTAGCTATCTATGGGCGTTTTATAGGCTTCAAAAACAGCAAACTCGCATCGATAAGTTTTTCGAGAGATTTACACCAAAAACGGAGCTTTCCCAAGAGTATAAAGAGCGTGCTCTTTTAGCCGAAGCGTTGGTAAGAAGAGGAGAGTTTGAGAAAGCTATCTTGCTTTATAACAGTTTAAAAGAGGGAGCCGATTTTAAAGAGAAGATGAGATTATTGGAAAAGATAGGGGATCTATATGCTAAAGCCGGTTTTTTAGGAAGAAGCATAAAGATTTATGAAGAGATCCTTTTTTATCAACCTAGAAAACCTAGAGTTTTAAGAAAGCTGCTTTTAATTTTTGAAAAGATAGGAGAAAGGGATAAGATAGAGGAGATTATTTCCATTTTACAAGAGTTAGGAGCTTACAAAAGTGAAAGGGATTATTTTTTTTTAAATAAACTTATAGCTCAAGATAAAGAGGAAGAGGTAGCCAATTTTTATTTAAAGAAAGGATTTCCACGAGGAGCGTTAGGGTATCTATTTAAAAAAAACCCTTCCTTAGCGTGGAAAGTTATTAAGGAAAAAGATATTTTAAAAATTATAGATATTTTATGGTTTCTTCCCCCTTCCGTGATAAAAACACACACTCCCCTTTTAAAAGAGATCTACACCGCTAAAGGATATGTACAAGAGGCTAAGAGTAGTAAGATTTTTGAACTAGACATTTTAATAAATTATCCGAATGCAACTTTAGAATTTGAATATCTGTGTCCTAAATGTAAGAATCTTTTTCCGTTTGAGTATAGAAGGTGTGGAAAGTGCGCAACTATCCAAGAACCTAAAGTAGAGTTAATTATAACTAAAAAAAGGAAAAGTGATGAAGAAAGTCTTATTATTTAGCGATGGTTCAAGTTTGGGTAATCCGGGAGCGGGAGGATATTGCGCAATATTGCGATATAAAGGAAAAGAGAAAGTGATTAAAGGGGGAGAGAAACACACTACTAACAATCGAATGGAGATAAAAGCGGTACTGGAAGGGTTAAAAGCGTTAAAAGAGCCTTGCGAAGTGGAGATTTATAGCGATTCTAGCTATGTAACTAACGCTATTAATGAATGGTTAAAAAACTGGGAAAAACGCAATTTTAAAAAGGTTAAAAATGATGATTTATGGAGAGAGTTTTTAAAAGTAGCCTCCATTCATAAACTCAAGGCTTATTGGATCAAAGGACATAATGGACATAAGGAAAACGAAAGATGTGATACAATTGCACGAGAGATGGCAATGAGATTTAAGGAAGGTTAGCAAACGATGCAAAAGCTGATCGAATTTGAGAAACGGTTAGGCTACACTTTCAACAATAAGGAACTGCTCACAGAAGCTTTAACCCACAAAAGCTACAAAAGCAAAGTAAATAATGAGCGGCTGGAGTTTTTGGGAGATGCGGTATTAGATTTGATCGTGGGAGAACATCTTTTTAAAGAGTTCCCGCAAGCTAACGAGGGGGTACTCTCTAAACTTCGAGCTTCGATTGTAAATGAAGAAGGGTTTGCAAAGTTAGCCGAGCGGTTGGAGATAGGAAAATATATCTTTATCTCCCAAGCTGAAGAAAATAACCACGGAAGAACTAAGCCCAGTTTACTCTCAAATGCGTTTGAGGCAGTAATGGGAGCTATCTATTTAGAAAGCGGTTTAGAAGAGGTTAGAAAAATAGTGATTAAGCTTTTAAAAGAGGTGTATCCTTCTATCGATCTGAACTCCCTCTTTAAAGATTATAAAACCACTCTCCAAGAGTTGACTCAAGCTAAATTTGGGATTACCCCAACTTACAAAGTGTTAGGAGCCTCTGGGCCTGATCATAAAAAAGAGTTTGAAGTGGCAGTTCTACTTGGAGAGGAGGAGATAGCTTCAGCCACTGGAAGAAGTAAAAAAGCAGCTCAACAAGAGGCAGCTAAACTTGCTCTTGAGAGGCTAAGAGAGCAATGAACTCGTTTGGGATTAGATTTAGATTTACAACTTTTGGAGAATCTCACGGCAAAGCTATAGGATGTGTAGTTGATGGAGTTCCCGCAGGTTTACCTATCGATGAAGAGTTTATCCAAACAGAACTACAAAGAAGACGCCCCGGGAAAAACCGATTTACTACTGCTAGAAAAGAGCAAGATAAGGTAGAGATTTTAAGCGGTATTTTTGAAGGAAAAGCTACCGGAACTCCGATCGCAATGGTAATTTTTAACAAGGATCAAAAAAGTAAAGACTACTCCAACATTAAAGATATTTTCAGACCTGGACACGCCGATTTTACCTATTTCCACAAGTATGGGATTAGAGATTATAGGGGAGGAGGAAGAAGCAGTGCTAGAGAAACGGCTAGTAGAGTTGCCGCCGGGGCTATAGCAAAACTTCTTTTAAAAGAGTTTGGAATTGAGGTTTTTGCAGGAGTGTATCGGGTTGGAGAAGTGGAAGCTAAAAGGTTGGATTTTAGTTATGCTAAAGAAAGTGAGATTTTTGCACTCGATCCTCAAGTAGAAGAGATGCAAAAAGAGGTGATCTTAAAAGCTAAAGAGGAGTTTGATAGTGTAGGGGGCTCGGTATTAGTAAAGATAACTGGGGTACCTATCGGGTTAGGAGAACCTATCTATTACAAATTGGACGCGATCTTAGCAGAGGCGATGATGAGTATTAACGCGGTTAAGGGAGTGGAGATAGGAAGCGGAATAGAAGCTAGTTTCTTAAAGGGAAGTCAACACAACGATCCTCTCTTTAAAAACGGTTTTAAAACCAATAACGCCGGGGGAATTTTAGGCGGAATCAGTAATGGAGAAGAGATTATAGTAAAAGTGCACTTTAAACCAACCCCTTCCATCTTTCGCTCTCAGGAATCGATCGATATTTACAATAATGAGGTTGAGGTCAAACTCAAAGGAAGACACGATCCGTTTGTAGCCGCTAGAGGAGGAGTTGTAGCGGAAGCGATGGCGGCTCTAGTGATAGCAGATATGCTTCTTTTAAATGCTACAAGCAGATTAGAAAGCCTCAAGAGGGTTTATAATGGCTGAAATAGTTAATTTTATCGTTAACCTGGTAGGGGATATGGGATACTTGGGAATTTTTGTGATGATGTTTTTAGAAAGCTCTTTTTTCCCCTTTCCCAGTGAAGTGGCTATGATTCCCGCAGGTTATTTGGCTAGTAAAGGTGAGATGAGTTTACTTTTTGCGTGGCTAGCAGGAACTTTAGGAAGTGTAGCCGGTGCGCTGTTTAACTATGGATTAGGATATAAGCTTGGAAGACCGTTTTTAGAAAAGTATGGGAAATATCTCTTTTTGAAAGAGGAAAGCTTAACCAAAGTGGAGAATTTTTTCTCAAAATATGGTGAGCCTAGCACCTTTTGGGGTAGATTGGTTCCAGGAGTTAGACAATATATCTCTCTTCCTGCAGGTGTGGGAAAGATGAATCTTTTAAGTTTTACCTTTTATACTTTCTTAGGGGCGGGAATTTGGTGTGCGGTGTTGCTGGGATTAGGATATTTTATTGGGGAGAATGAGGAGGAGATAAAACACTATCTTCATTTAATTCTAGGAGGAGTAATAATTTTAGTAGCTTTGGTAATTTCTTATTACTACTTTAAAGCTAAAAAGGCTAAAGCTTCCACCCTTAAAGTTGCCTCATCCAAACCTTCCAAAAAAGGACCTTGTTTTAGAAGTGAGCCGATTAGAGATTAAGGTTTTAGCTCCAACGCTTCAATAGGAGGAATAATATTTCCAATGATTCCACTTAAATCCCCGTAGATATAGGTTGCGTTTTGGATCACCTTCTCTATCTGTTTCTCCCTCTCCCTCCAAATTTTTGTCATCGCCCTTTTTTCCCTCTCTAAAGAACTTTTCATCTTGATAATTTCGTCAATTATAGATTCCATCTGTAGTTTAAACTCGTTTGAAGTTAAATAGCTATAAAGAAGGTTCATCTTATCTTGCTTATTTTCCTGAGAACGTTTAGAGAAAGACAACAGCAACATAAACTCACGTAGTACTGGGATAAACGCTTTAAACGACTCAAAATCGCAAATCCAAACCCCATCAATTAACCCTATTCTCTCTACATCTTTAGGAAGAGCTTGCGTAACTATCACCCCAATATCCGCTTTAACTTCTCTCATATCCTCTTTTACCTTTTCAATCCACTCCCGTTTAAAAACTTTAGTCCTTTTAACTTCATAACAGATAGTAGCACAGTTTGGAATCTCTGGAGTATTGATTATTTGAATACAATCTGCCCCTTTAACCCCTTTTTTAACCTCTTTTACTAAATCTAAGGGGAATCTAGCCCTTAACCACTGCTCTATCGCTATCTCCATGACCTCCCCTTGAAGTTGAGGATTAACTGAAGTGGTTTTTCTTTTTAACTCCTCCAATTCTGTAGAAACCTGTTGTAAAAGTTTATCTTTTTGAGCTAGTTGAAGCTGATATTGGGTTGCAATCTCTTCTTGAAGTTTATGTTGAAGTAGTTGAAGTTCTTGCTGTAATCGTTGCTGTAATTCTCTCTCTTTTTTATATTCTAGCTCTTTTTGTTGAGTTTTTAACCTTTCCACTTCCAACTGCAAAGCTCTGAGTCGATCTATCTCCTCACTTTTTTCTTGAAGCTCTTTTTTAAAAAACTCTATCAGCTTCTCATTCTCTTTTAATATCTCTTCTCTAATTTTTTCTTCAATTTTTCTCCTCTCCTTTAATAACTGTTGTTGAGCTATCTCTTTAGCTTTCTCTTCTAACTGCTCATAAACCGGTTCAAACTCATAATGGCAGTTTGGGCATTTTATCTTCATCACAACCTCCTTGGACTTTTCTAAAACTTTTTCTATGGATTGGAGAGCATCCAAATTTTTTTATCGCTTCTAGATGCTCCTTTGTCCCATACCCTTTATGGCGACAAAAACGGTACTCTGGAAAAAGGGTATCAAATCTACACATTATCCTATCTCTACAAACTTTAGCTATAATTGAAGCTGCCATAACTTCCTCTACACTGTCGTCCGCTTTTATTTTTACTTCTATTCCTTCAACTCCAAAGTTACAATTCCCATCAAAAAGATATTTTCTAGCAAACAGTTCCTTTTTTATACTCTCTAACGCCTCTTTTAGACAGAGAGATAATCCTTTTTTATCGATCTCCTCATTGGAGATAATCACTTTATAAATCCTACCATTTTCTACAATTTTTTGGTATAGCTCCTCCCTTCTTTTTGGAGTTAACTTTTTAGAATCTTTTAAACCTTCAACCTCTTTATCTAAAACTACTCCTACCACCACTAAAGGACCTGCTAACGCCCCCCTTCCAGCCTCATCAATTCCGCAAAGACTCATCCCTTCTCCTTTAACGCCCACTCATAAAAGGGAAATACTTCACACTCAACTCCTTTAATCTCATATTTAAACCTGCTTCCTACAGTTACAACTTCTATCTGTTTAATAGGAAGTTTGTTTTTAGCTAAAAGTTGCTCTATTCTACTTTGAATTCTAACCTCATTACCAAACGGGATAGAAAGAATTACTTTCTCTTTACTGGGGACATAAAACCCTAACGGCTCTAGATAAAAACACTCCTCTTTTAGCTCTAGAAACACCATATTCTCAAACACTTTAGGGAACTCTTTTTGAGTAAATAGAAGCGGTTTTACCAAAAAGTTATAAAAAAACAGCTTTTTAGGAGAGCGTTTAGCCCCCCATTTTTCTATCGCATAGATATATCCCTCTTGTTGCCACTTTTCAAACAAAGAGTAAAATCTATCTTTACTCACTGCAAACTTTTCTTTAGCTCTAGAAAAGATAAAATAGACCGAAGCACTATATCCTTGAAAAGATGCAAACTCTTTAAAAAGGGGAAGGTCTTGCATAAAGGTGAGCTGTAAAATCTCTTGATTAACCCTTTCCTTAAATTGAGTAAAGATAGCTTTTGGAGAATTACCATTTTTTAAAAAAAGATTAAACCCTACTTTAGGATCATCTTTTTTCTTTTCAAATTTTAAAAACTCTTTAAAAGATAAGTTCCTAACCTCAACCTTTTCAAATCCTTTTACCTCTTCTAAGGAGCTAACCCAAATATTTTTACACCCATTTAATTCAAAGTCCCCTTTATAATCACTTACACACAAAAGTTCTATCGAATTTTGTTTAATAAAACTTTCTAACCCTTTCATCTCCTTCTTTTCAAACCTTAAATCTGCGCAATCGATAAAAAGTACCTCTTTAGATTTAAAGTTTGATTTTGCTAGGTAGTATAGAATCGACCGTTTTCCACAAAATTTTACTCCTTTAAGTAAAAGTTTGGAGGGAGGTTTAGAAAGGGGAATATCTCTAGGCAAAAAGGAGTTTCTAGGGAATCCCTGAGTATAAAAAAACTCTAACAGCTCCATTTTATTCCTTTAGAAAAGGAAATTATTTTCCCTGATTATAGCCTAAAATCTTGATTTTAAAGAGAGCTTATTCTATAATGCTTCCTCCAAAAATTATGTTACATTTGTAACAAGTTCTTTTGAAGGGATTCGATGGAAAAGATTAGACTCAAGCTCAGGGCGTATGACCATAGGGTGCTAGATAGGAGTGTTTCGGCAATTGTCGAAGCAGTAAAGAAAACGGGAGCGGAAATTAGAGGTCCAATTCCTCTACCTACCAAGATTAGAAAATATACGGTACTGCGATCTCCTCATATCAATAAAGACTCACGAGAGCAGTTTGAAATTAGAGTACATTCTAGACTTATCGATATTGTTTCAGCAACACCAGATACTGTAGATTCTTTAATGAAACTGGATCTAGCTCCAGAGGTGGATGTTGAAGTTAGGTCAATGGGTTAAGGGGGAGTTAAATGGAGTATATAGTTGAAAAGATTGGAATGAGTAGGACTATAGGAGTTCCTAGTATCCCTGTAACGCTGTTAAAAGTTAAAGATGCACAGGTTTGTGAACTTTTAGAAGATGGTAGGGCAATAGTAGCATATAGCTACGGGAAAAAGAAAAACAAAGCTATTCAAGGACAGCAGAAAAAGTACGGTCTTCAGCCTCAATATAACCGCTTTGTAACTTTAAAAGTGGCCAACAAAGAGAAGGGTGAAATTGACTATACTCCACTTGAGAGCGCAAAAAGGATAAAGAGCAGCTTCAACTCTAAAGGGAGAGGATTTACAGGAGTTGTTAAGAGATGGAATTTTGCAGGGGGACCTGATAGTCACGGTTCTAGGTTTCATAGAGCACCCGGTTCTGTAGGGATGTGTGAATGGCCAGGGAGAGTAATGCCGGGTCAAAAGATGCCAGGACACTACGGAAATAGTAAAGTTACCGTTCAAAACGAGGTGGTTAGTTTTGATCCTAAGCAAAAGATTTTAGTCGTAAAAGGCTCAGTTCCAGGAGCTAACGGAACTCTTGGTCGAATAAGGATAGTAAAATGAGTAAAGCGATCGTTTTAAATGAAAAGTTTGAACAAACTGGAGAGATAGAACTACCAAAAAAGTTTGAAGGGATAAATCCCCACAACCTCTACCTCTATGTAAAAGCTTATTTGGCCAACTCTAGGGCTAATAATGCTCACACCAAAACTAGAGGAGAAGTTAGAGGAGGGGGTAGAAAGCCGTGGCAACAAAAAGGTAGAGGTGGTGCAAGAGCCGGTTCTATCAGATCTCCTCTTTTTGTGGGTGGTGGAGTGGTTTTTGGACCTAAAAATACCAGAAATTACACTCAAAAGATAAACAAAAAACAGAAAAGAAAAGCGTTGGAGTTTGCTCTAAATGAAAAAGGAAAAGAGGGAGCGCTTTTTATTGTAGATAAAATCGAAGTTCCTAGCGGCAAAACTAAAGATGCAAACGCCTTAGTTAAAAAGTTTAAAAGAAGTGATGTGGTTTTGGTAAAAGAAAAAATTGATGAAAAAAGCGATTTAGCTTTTAGAAATTTAGCAGATGCAATTCTGATAGAACCACAATCCTTTAACGCTTACTTAGCATCGGTAGCTAGAGTAGTTGTAATTGAAAAACCTGTTTGGGAAAAAATAGTAAAAGAGGGCTAATATGGCAGATATTACCGATATCAAATCAATCATCTACACTGAAAAAAGTTTAGGGCTTCAAGAAGAGGGATATATCGTTATTCAAACCAGCGATAAGATGACAAAGAATCAATTAAAAACGATTCTAAAAGATTATTTTGGAGTTATGCCTCTTAAAATCAACTCTTTAAGAATGAAAGGTAAAAAGAAGAGATTTAGAGGAATTGAGGGGAGAAGAAGCAGTTATAAAAAGTTTTATGTAAAGCTCCCTAAGGATGCAAAAATAGAAAATTTAGCGGTATAAGGAAAAAAGATGGCGATAAAAAGGTTTAAACCCTATACTCCAAGCCGACGCTTTATGTCGGTGATTGAAAGCAGTGATATTACAGCACGACCTAGTGTTAGAAAACTTTTAATAAAACTTCCAACCCACGCAGGGAGAAACAATCAAGGAAGAATCACTTCTAGACACAGAGAAGGTGGAGCGAAAAAGCTTTATAGAATAATCGATTTTAAAAGGGATAAATTTGGTGTTCCCGGAAGGGTGGCTTCGATAGAGTATGACCCTTATCGAAATTGTAGAATAGCGTTAATTGTGTATAGAGATGGGGATAAAAGATACATTATCCAACCTAGCGGTTTAAAAGTTGGAGATACCGTTCAAGCTGCCGAAGCTGGGTTAGATGTATTACCCGGAAATGCGATGAAGATAAAAAATATTCCGGTGGGTACTCTAGTTCACAACATTGAACTAAAACCGGGAAAAGGTGGACAGCTAGCTAGAAGTGCTGGAGCTTACGCTCAGATTATGGGTAGGGAAGGAAAGTATGTAATTTTACGACTTCCTAGCGGAGAGATGAGAAAGGTGCTAGGGGAGTGTATGGCTAGCATTGGGGTTGTTGGAAATGAGGAGTATATCAATATCGTAATTGGAAAAGCGGGAAGAAATAGACACCGAGGAATTAGACCCCAAACTAGAGGTTCAGCTATGAACCCAGTAGACCACCCACACGGAGGAGGAGAGGGTAAAACTGGTCCAAGCGGACATCCGGTAACTCCTTGGGGAATGCCAACCAAAGGTTATAAAACCAGACGCAAAAAGCCTAGTGATAAGTTTATTATTTCTAGAAGAAAGAAAAAGTAAGAGGGTAGAAGATGGCAAGAAGTATTAAAAAAGGTCC
>JAADFB010000020.1 GCA_013153095.1 Campylobacterota bacterium
AAAGTCAATAGCGCTATCTTTCCAGGACTTCAAGGAGGACCTTTAGTACACGTCATCGCTGCTAAAGCGGTAGGGTTTGGGGAGAATTTAAAACCGGAATGGAAAGAGTACGCAAAGGCTGTAAAAGAGAACGCTCAAGTATTGGCTAAGGTGTTGATGGAGCGAGGATACAATGTAGTTAGTGGAGGAACCGATAACCATCTGGTTTTAGTTAGCTTTTTGGATAAAGAGTTTAGTGGAAAAGATGCTTCTGAGGCTTTGGGAAGGGCTGGAATTACGGTAAATAAAAACACCGTCCCGGGAGAAACTAGAAGCCCGTTTATAACCAGTGGAATTAGAATCGGTAGCCCCGCTTTAACCGCAAGGGGAATGAGGAAAGAGGAGTTTGAACTGATAGCTAACAAAATTGCAGATGTTTTAGATAGGATTGAGGATATAGAGTTTCAAGAGAGAGTTAAAGAGGAGATGGTAGCTTTAGCTAGAAAGTTTGTTATCTACGAGCAGCCAACCTATTAGGGGAACTTTCCCCTAAACCAATTTTATCGCTTCAAACATCTTTTTTTTTATCTCTTCTTGTGGAAAGTTAGTAAAAATCTTGTTAGCTAAAACCGCTTGGTATAGTAACATCAAAGTCCCATCCCTAACTTCTAAATCAAACTCTTTTGCAAGTGTTAAAAAGGGGGTTAACTTATTGTAAATTACATCTACGGCGTATTTAGCCTCTTTAAACAGTTTTTTTAATAGCTGTTTTGGGGCTGGAAGAAGTTGATCATTTAATCCTGCTGAGGTAGTATTTACTATCAGTTCAAACCCATCTCCCTCAAACTCCTCCCAGGTGTAGGTTTTAAAACCTCTCTCTTTAAAAAAACTTAATCTACTTTCACTCCTATTTAAAATTACAACCTCATACCCTTTTCCTCTTAGGTAAAGGGCGATAGCTTTCGCAGTTCCTCCAGCCCCTAAGATTAACACCTTTTTAAACTCAAACTCCTTTACACTCTCATAAAAACCGGGGGCGTCTGTGTTGTAACCTACTATTTTTCCCTTTTCTTCAATCCAAGTATTTACCGCTTCAATCTCCTTTGCGACTCCTCTAACCTCATCACTTAACCTATAAGCGATCTCTTTATGGGGAACGGTAATATTTACCCCTTTAAGTTTCAATTCCAAAAAAATCTCTTTTAACTTTTCCCCTTGGGGAATTAATACTCTTGTGTAACACCCTTTAAACCCTATCTTTTTAAAAGTGTAGTTGTGTAAAAGAGGGGAGATAGAGTGATTTACAGGATTTCCAAAGATAGCGTAAAGTTTCATACACCTTCCTTTGCAAGCTCCTCTAAAGCCCTTCTTAGCGCTTTTAGTTTGTTGTTAACCTCTAAAAATTCTAGTTCCGGTTTACTATCTGCAACTATTCCTGCTCCCGCTTGAAAGATAACTTCATCCTCTTTTAACAGGGCGCTTCTAATTGTAATAGCACTATCCATATCTCCATTAAATCCAAAATATCCCACACTTCCACTATAAAACCCCCGTTTTAAACCCTCAAACTCCGCTATCAACTCCATCGCTCTAATTTTTGGAGCGCCTGTCATTGTTCCAGCGGTAAAGGTTGCCATAAAAAGATCAAACATATCAAACTCTTCATCCAAAATTCCTACCACATCGCTAACCATATGCATCACATGACTGTAACGTTCTACTCGCATAATTTCTGGAACTTTTACAGTTCCCGCTTTTGCAACTCTCCCCACATCGTTGCGTCCTAAGTCGATGAGCATTACATGTTCTGCTACCTCTTTTGGATCGTTTAACATCTCCTGCTCTAACTCTTTATCCCGTTTTACGGTATCTCCCCTTTTTCTAGTTCCCGCGATTGGACGCAAAAGAATCTCCCTATCGTGTAATCTTACCATCACTTCCGGACTACTTCCAGCGATAGCAAACTTTTCAAACTCCAACAAAAACAGATAGGGAGAAGGGTTTAAAGACCTTAACTTTCTATAAAAGCTAAAGCGATCAACCTTTGCCTTTTGAATAAGACGGTTAGAGATCACTATTTGGAAGACGTCCCCACTTCTTATCATCTCTTTAGAGCGTTCTACCATCTTAAAAAACTGCTCTTTTGAGTGGGCAAATTTAGGTGGAGATAGGAGAGTTGCTTTTTTTAACGGGGTATAGGTGTAAGAGCCTTTTATCTCTTTTTCTAAATCGTTGAAGATGTTTTTATACACCTCTTTGTTAGGAGTGAGGAGGGTTAGTTTTGAATTTTTATGGGAGTAGGCGATAATTAGTTTGGGACGCATCATATAAAAATCGGGGATGTTTAA
Source organism: Campylobacterota bacterium (assembly GCA_013153095.1). Classification (GTDB taxonomy): domain Bacteria; phylum Campylobacterota; class Campylobacteria; order Campylobacterales; family Nitratiruptoraceae; genus Nitratiruptor. The sequence goes on from JAADFB010000020.1 coordinate 2,328, forward strand.
TTCATCTTTTAAGGAGCTCATATATTTTTTTAACACCTTTTCAAATTCTGCTACCATATCGTAGCCAATATACCCAATAAATCCATCTACAAACCCAACTCCTAACTTTTTGGATAGCTCTTTATACTTTTTAAAATCGATATTTGTGTAATACTCTTTTAAAAAAAGGAGGGGATTAGGATTAACTTCTTGAACTTGATCTCCCTTTTTGTAAAAACTTTTTCCATTTTGAGTAAAAACTGCCTCCTCTTCGCCACAAACGATATAGCTAAAGTTTCCATCTTCACTATTGACTACACTTTCAAACAGATAGCTTTGGGGGAAGAAGGTTTTTGCCTTCTCATAAAGGGCGATAGGGGTAAACTCATCTAGCATAAACTGTTTATAGTAAACCATCTACCTAATCCTTGTGATAAAAGCGTGCGGATTGATATGGGACCTAATTTTTGGAAGGTAGTTTGAAGCCTCTTTTCTAGAAGCAAAAGGGCCAATGTAGACTCTTTTAACCTTTTTATCATTGATCTCAAACTCCTTAACCCTGTAATTAAATCCCAACTCTTTGATTTTATCCAAAAACCGCTCATCGGGTCCTTGCTTTAAAAAGGCTCCCACTTGGATATAGATGTTTTTGGGTGATGAGGGCTTTGGTTTAGGTTTTGGAGGAGTGGGTTTTGGAGAAGGATGGGTTACTTTAGGAGGGTGATAAACTTTTCTTTCTACTACTCTTTTTTCTACCGGTTTTGGTGGGGGAGTTTCTTGAGCAAGAAGTGATTTAGCAATGTCGCTTTGAGCTAACATCTGCTCCTTTTTCATCACCTCACTAATAACTTTATGAAACTCCTCCTTATCATCCTCTTCATTTGCTTCAAGGATAGGAATCTCTTCTAAATTGTCCTCTATAGAACTTTTCTCTTCCAAAGCTATCTCTTCATTTTCTATCAGAGCATCTTGAGGGGCTGAAGAGGAATCGCTAACGATCTTTACAATGCTAATAACAATGATAAATATAAGAGCTATCGAACCGCTTAAAAACATCCATTTTTTAAATCTATCTTTATGTTCATAGTTATCTAAAACAATATCCTCTAGCTCTTGATTATCAAGATCGTCTAGCTCCTCAACAGTTACATCCTCTTTCTCTTTTTTCATTAGCTATTTTTTTCAAGGCTCAAAACCTCCGCCACCCCAGGACGAAGAGAAGACCTTTACTTCCTCCTTTCACTAAAAATTTTTAGAAAGTGCGCCTATAATATCAAGTTTTGATTATAATCACAATAATCTTATTAATAAAAAGAGTTGTTAAAGCTTTTTACTTAAAAATGGGAAGTTTAGAGTATGGTATAATTTAGCGGGAGTTCCCAAATACCCAAAAAAGGAGTTTTTTATGAGCAAACTTGATGAAAAGATCGCCTTTTATAAGCAAAAGATGAAGGAGATCGATCCAAATTTTGATGAGGAGCTGTTAGAAAAGATCACAAAAAGTTTAGGCCCTTCTATCTATAATAAAAATTCTGAAACCGTTTCTTGCTCAAAAAGTAGTGAACTTTTAAGAGTTAGAAACAACTTTTTAAGAATGAAACTAGGATTAGATAAGAGTGATAAAGAGTTGGATGAAGCGATAAAAGAGGTGTGTGAAAAACTCAAAGTCCTAAAAAACAAATACCGCCCAATTTTTTACTATTTCCTAGTGAAAAAGTTTAAAAAAGAGTCCCTTTTTAAATAAGGTCTCCGCTTAGGCGGAAACCTTGATCTCTTTTAACAGTTTCCCTACTATTTGCTGATAAAGCTCTTTATATCCTCCTAAAGCCACCGGTGGTTTTCCTTGATCGCTTAACTCTCTAATTTGCATCTCCAAAGGAATTTTACCTAAAAAAGGGATCTGATAATGTTTTGCTAACAGCTCTCCCCCTCCACTTCCAAAAATCTCATACTTTTTTTTAGTATCGGGAGCTATAAAATAGCTCATATTCTCTATCACTCCCCCAATAGGTACCCCAATATCTTTAAACATCATTACCGCTCTGCTTACATCATCTAAAGCTACCTTTTGGGGAGTTGTAACCAATACTCCAGCAGTTAAAGGAAGCTCTTGTGCCATAGTTAACTGAACATCTCCTGTACCTGGAGGCATATCTATAACCAAAAAATCTAGCTCTCCCCAATCCACATCTTCTAAAAACTGAATTAAAGCACTTACAGCTACACTGCTTCGCCACACTAGCGGAGTATCTGGAGTTGGAGTAGTCAACCCCACACTCATAATCTTTATCCCAAAATTTTCACTTGGGATGATTTTGTTGTTCTCTCCCCAGCGTAACCTTTCTCCCTCAACCCCTACCATTCTAGGAATATCGGGACCATATACATCCGCATCCAACAATCCAACCTTATACCCTCTTTGAGCAAGAGCTATTGCTAGGTTGGTACTAACCGTACTTTTTCCAACTCCCCCTTTTCCACTAGTTACCGCTAAGATATGTTTTGCATAAGGGGCGCGGTTGTTGGGATTTTGGGTAGAACCGTAAGTTATCGGTTTTCTAACTCTAACTTCCACCCCTTTGATCCTTTTTTTAATCTCCTTTTCTATTAACGGAAGGGCGTTTGAGTTGGCAACATTTAATTTAACAACGATCTTATCTCCCTCTTTGAACACACTTTCTACAGCTTTCACCTCAACAATATTTTTATCCAGATTGGGATATTTTATCTCTTTTAGTTTCTCTATCACCTCTTTTACCATTCTTTTACTCCTTTATCTCAACTTTGATAAGTTTTCCAAAATAGTTTGGAGCGGGAAGTGTCAGTTTAACTCTATAAAGGGTTAGATAAGTTGGATCGCTAATTATATCTACACTCTCTATCTTAACCTTCTCCTTTTTTCCTTCAATTAGGATCGAGTCCAAACGGTTGATCTCTTTTGGCTCTAGATAAAGAGTAATTTTTCCTTTAGAAATGTCTGCAAGAGTATAGAGCGGTTTTCCCGCAGTCACAAAGTCCCCTTTTTTAACCTTTACTCGATAAAGATATCCGGTAGCTTTTAGATTTTTTTTCTCCAATCTATCTTTTGTGGTTTGAATCTCATACTCCAACGTGGCTATTTGTGATTTTAGGTTTTGGTATAACTCTTTTAAATTTAAAAGAGAGGTTTTAGCGTTTAAAAACTCAACCTCTTTTCTCTCTTTTTCTACCAGGCTTTTACTGCGTAAGGGTTTTATCCTATAAAAGTTGTCTCTTTTTATCTCCATAACCCTTTGGGCGGTTTTAATTTTTTCACTGGTGATTTTTAACCTTTTTTCTAAAGAGAGTAACCTTTTTTTTAAAGAGGAGAGTTTTAAACGATCTAACCTATCTTCCAACTTTACCACCACCACCCCTTTTAATCTTTTCCCTTCTAATTCTGTTTTACTCTCTTCAACTCTTCCTGCTACAGGAGCTTTAATCTCAAACATCTCATACGGCTCAATCTTTACAATATGCACCCTTCCGCTTAAAATTGAAACAACTAATCCCACCAAAAAAATGATCTGCAAGCAAAAACTCCTTTTAAGAAGTTAACGATTCTAGAAACTGTTTTGCCATAACTCTTCCAACTTCAATTACCTCATACGCTTTATAAAAATCGTATGTTCCACACACCTCTTTAGGAATCTCTATCAAGTAATCGGGAGGATAACCTGCAAGTCGGTAACGGATTAAACTTTTTTGCATCACATCAAAACTTTTACTAATTATACTGATAAAGTTGTACTCCTCACTCTTTTCAACCTCCTCTTGCTTTTTTTGTATTTCAGTAGGCAGTTCTATTGAAGGTTTTGGTAAATCTCCATACAAACTTACCGCTATAGTAGCTTGAGTATAATCACTCATAGTAGGCGCAACCGGTAAAGGGTTTAAAACTCCCCCATCCACTAGTACCATCTCTTTATACTTTACAGGGGTAAAAAAGGAGGGAATGGAGATAGAAGCTCTAATTGCACTTAAAAGGTCGCCTTGCTGGAACCAAACCTCTTTATCTTTTTCTAAATTGGTTGCTACAGCTGTAAACTTTTTGGGAAGCTCCTCTATTTTTACCTCTCCAATAATCTCCTTTAGCTTTTTAAAAATCTTCTCCCCTCTAATCAATCCGCTACTCTCAAAACTTAAATCTAACAGTACCGCCACATCAAACATATCCAAATCTAAAACCCACTCCTTATACTCTTGTAACCCTCCCGCAGCATATAAACCTCCTATCAACGCTCCAATTGAGGAACCGCTAATTGATTCTATCTTTAACCCCGCTTTTTCCAACTCCTCAATTACTCCAATATGTGCATAACCTCTAGCTCCTCCACTTCCTAAAACTAAAGAGATAGTCACAAACTACTCCTTATTTTCTCAAACTCATCATACGAGTGCAGTAATAAAATTTTGCACTTTTGGGCGTTGATTTGTGCTTTGATAGCTTCTAGTAAAGCTTTAGCTTGGGCTAATTTAAAGATCGCTCTACTTAACTTTTCCCCATCCGCTAACTGGTTCTCATACTCCCCTTTTATAAGTTTTAAATACTCTCTTTTAGCTGCCACCTCTTTTTTAGCCCATTCAAGCTTTTCTTCTAACGCTTCGAGCTGTTTTTTTTGTGTATCTATTTCAATTCTAATCTTCTCTTTGTAATCTTTTAAAAACTGTTTTGTGGCTAAAAGAGAGATTTTAGTAGCTTCTATTTGGGAGGGGATGGTTTTATTTAAAGAGTACTTAATTCCAGCCCCTAGATAGCTCTCATCCCTATTTCTAATTCCATCTCCTTGAAATTTTAAGCTGTTTCCAAACCGCTTTAAGGCTACTTCCAGAGCAACTTTTGGGTAAAGTTGAGATTTTACTATTTTCAAAGTGGCTTTTTTCTTTAAAAGCTCTTTCTCTAAAGCAACTAAATCTGCTCGTTTTGAAAAATCCAACTCCTTAGGTAAAACTACCTCCTTTAAGGTAACCTCGTTAGGTTTTATACCGGTTAAATAAAGAAGAAGATTTTGAGAAGCTACTTTTTTAGCTTTAATCTCTTCCAATTGCGCTTTTATCTCAAACTCTTTACTTTCTAAACTTAATAGATCGCTTTTAGAAATTAAACCCTGCTCAAAAAAGCCGTTAGCTTTTTGTAAAGCTTTTAAAGTTGCCTGTTGGGCTTGTTTAAGAGCTTTTTGTTCTTGTTGAAGGGCAAAGAGGGTATAGTAAGCTTTGATAGTTTTTAAGGTTAATTCTCTTTTTAACTCTTTCTCTTTGAGTTTAGAGATCACACTTTCATAAAAGCTTTTTTCTGCCTCTCCTTCTAAGGCGTAACCGGTAAACAGCGGGTAACTAACTTTTGCCTCAAACTCAAAAAAGCTTTTAGAACCCATTGGAAGAGTTAAAGGAAGTGAGGGGAGATTTAGGTGTAAAGTAGGGGTTGAAAAGAGTCTTAATGAGGTTAATGTTACTTCAAAAGTTGGAGATTTTTTTAGTTTTTGAGCTTGATAACTTTTTTTTAACGCTTGGGTTTCTAAAGATTTAGCTTTTAAAAGGTTGCTGTTTTTTTCTAACGCTTCTAAAATCTCTCCTAACGAGGTGGCATACAAAGAGAGGCTAACCAGTAGAAGAATCTTTATTTTCATCCTTGCTCCTTTTAAAAAGGAGTATAACAAAAACGGTACCTATCAATGCCCAGTAAGCGGCGTTTAGAAAGGTGTTGTAAAAACCAAAATTGTAACTCATAAACAGCTCATATTTTCTAAAAATCTCTTTTACAACTTCTAAAGGTATTCCCAATAACTCTTTTACACTTCTTAAAAAATTCTCTACATACTCAAAGTTTTGAAGTTCCACCATCCTATCAAAATTGAGCGCTTTGAAAAACTCTAAGTTATTGGTGGCTAGAGCCGTTCCAAAACTTCCTCCTACAAATCTTGCGTAATCCATCAACACAATTGCAATTTCACTTTTTGCTTCACCCGCACTTTTCATAATCAACACCGTTACCGGCGCAAAAAAAAGCCCCATCGCCACACCAAAGGGAACGGTTAAAAGGATCGCTTCTTTTAAGGGAGTGTAGTAATTTAGCTTAGGAAGCAAAAAGAAGGCGGTAAAAAGATAAAGGAAAGTTGCAAATGCAAGCGTTTTTTTAGCCCCAATCTTATCGCTTAAAATCCCAGCTACGGGAGAAAAGATTCCAATAAAAAGCGCAAATGCAAAAATAGCAGTTCCAGCTTCTAAAGTTGGGAGCTGTTTAATATGTTCATAGTAGATAGGCAGGAGGTAAAAGTATTGGTACATACTAAATCCAAGTACAAAAAAGTAGATAAGAATTCCGTTCCTAAAGTCACTTTTTTTAAAAAGGGAGAAATCGATAAGTTTCACTTTAGAGTTAATCTCTACCAAAAGGTAGAGTAGATAGGAGATTATAGAGGTAAAAAAAAGAATTCCAATCTCTACAGAGTTAAACCAGCCCAGTTTTTGACCTCGACTTAACATAATCAATAAAGAGACCGTTCCGATTGAAATAAAAAGAAAGCTTAAAAAGTTAAATCTAACCTTTGCTAAGGTTTTATCTTTAGGTAAATAAGCAGCACCGGCAGCTAAGATTAATAACCCAATCGGCACATTTATAAAAAACACCATCCTCCAACTATAATATTGGGTTAAGTAACCCCCTACAGTAGGTCCTAACGCGGGGGCAAAGCTAACCCCCAATGCAAAAATTCCCATAGCTAACCCTTTTTTAGAAGGGGGAAAGTAGCTAAAGATCATCACATGGCTAGTTACCATAATTAAAGCTTCAGCTAATCCTTGTACAACTCGTGCAAGAATTATTGGTTCTAAAGAGCTAGATAGTCCACAAGCTAACGAGGCTAAAGAGAACGCAGCAACTCCGCTTAAATAGATAGTTTTTAATCCAAACCTTTTTATCAAATACTCACATACCAACAACCCTATCGCCGCACTAACCATATAGGAGGTTATGATCCACTGTACTCCGTACATATCGGTAGAGAGAGGGGCGGTAAGTTTGGGAACTATCACATCCACAACGGTGGTATCTAAGATCGCCATAAACGCCCCCACCATAACTATAGTGGTGTAGATAGCTCGCTGGCTGGAAGAGATTTCCCACGGTTTCACTTACGCTCCAACCAACTTTAACGCACCTCTAAGAATTGGGGTGATAGTGGTTTCAACTCCTTTGCTCAACTCTAGGGGTTGAAGAAGCATTTTAATAGCCATTTTGTAGGGGTAATATTTTTTAGCAAATCTATGAAGCTCTTTTTTATACTCCTCGAACTTTTGATCATTAAACTCTTCACCTTGCTCTTGTAAAATCGCTTTAAACGCCAACCTTCCATCTTCACTATCCACCATTTTTAACCGTTGATAGATAACCTTTATCCTCTCATTTTTGGGAAGCTGTTCTTGTTGATTGTAATATTTAAACCCTTTAAAAAACTGCTCATAATGGTAAACCTCTTCTTTAGAAATCTCTTGAGCTATCTGGGCTAAAACCTCTTCTCCTTTCTCTTTAGCGTATCTACTTAACGCTTTGTAAAAGGTGCTAGTTCCAGTTTCTACCACCATTCTAGCCAACATCTCTTTAGCTTTAGTAGGTTGAAACTCCTCTAAAGTACATAAAGGAAGGTAGGAGTTTTTAAACTTTTCATATCCTCCCTCCCAATCAAATTTATCCCAAACTACCTTTACATACTTTTTTAGCGCTTTTCCGTGTTGTAGCTCCTCTTTTTCCCAAGTGTGTTCTAGCCACTCCAAAAGTTTTGGGTTATCTTGGTAAAAAAGGGAGAGGTTTTTCTTATACACATCTGAAGTTATCTCTATAAAAGAAGCGGTGGTTACTACTTTAAAAAGAAAATCATCCCCTTCAACTTTCTCTTTTTTGACTAAACTGTAATCTATCTCTTGCATCTACTCTTTACTCCTTTCAATTGCAACAGATGCCCCCATTCCTACACGCAACCCTTTAGGGGTTTCTTTAAAAGCTACTCTTACAATGAAACGCTGATCCAGTTTTGTAAACTCTCCACTAGAAATATCTCTAGGCACTAAAGCGAAAGTGGAAGCGCTAGCGGGTAAAATCCTTTCTACCTCTCCCCAAAAAACCTTGTTAGGAAAGGCGTCTACCTCTATTTTTACCCTATTTCCCACCTCAACCCCTTTTAACTTTCTCTCACTTAAAAAAACTTCTACGTGTAAATTGTTGGGATCAACTACTGCATAAATAGGGTATCCAGCTAAAACAACCCTCTCTACCGAGATAAACTTTTTAGCCACCTTTCCATCAATAGGAGAAAAAAGGAAACAGTACTCTATCTGTCTCTTAACCTCTTTAGCTTTAGTTTTTAAACTTTCTACCTCTTTTTCTAACGCCTCTCTTTCCTTATCCAACCTAATTAGCCCTTCCAACCTACTTTTTAACAGCTCCTCCTTTCTATCTAACCCTTTAACCCCTATTCTCATAGCTTTCAGTTTTACCTCTTTAGCTAAGATAGCCTTTTTTAAACTTTCATAACTACTCTTTACCTCTTCATACTTTTCTAGCTGAATAAGATTTCTACTTAAAAGGTTTTTAAACCGTTTCAAATCTTTGGAGAGTTTTTTAAGCTTTACCCTGCTTGCTTCGATCTCATACCCAAACGCCTCTATCTCTTTATTTTTTTTAAGCTTATCGTTTTGGGTTATTTTTAGCTGGATAGTTAACTCTTTTTGAAGAGTTTGTTTTTTAAGTTGGAGCGCTTCCACTTTTTTATTTAAAGAGGAGAGTTTTTTTTGTAAACCTAAAAGAGTTAGGTTGAAGTCACTAGGATCAATAGATGCTAAAAGTTCCCCCTTTTTAACCTCTTCACCCTCCAATTTTGCCATTTTAATCACCTTCCCAGCGACTTTAAAATTCAAAGTTAAGAGTGAATCACTCCTTACAAAAGCAGCATCGCTAACCGCATTTTTGGTACGGTAAATGGTGTAGTTGTAGCCAAGATAAGCAAACACTCCTATAAGTAAAAACAGGATGACAGAACCTGAGTGCCTCATCTTTTTCCTTTGAGGGTAAAGAGTCGATTTTGGGGGCTTTTTTAGCCTCTTGCAAATTATAGTATCATCCTATAACGATTTCAAGGGAGAAATATGGAGATAATTGTTGCAGGTGCGGGAAAAGTTGGATACAAACTAGCCGAAACCTTAAGTTCTAAACACAATGTTTATGTAGTAGATAAAAATCCACAAGCTTTAGAAGCGGTGGAGGGGGTTTTGGATATCCTTCCCATATTTGGAGATATTCAAGACCCAGATACTTACAAAAGGTTAGGGAGAAAAAAGTTTGATATTTTTATTGCGGTAACTAATAGTGATGAGGTGAATATCCTTTCTACCTTGATTGCGGATGATGTAATAGAAGTTAAAAAGAGAATAATTAGGCTTAAAAACCCCTATTTTGCTAAAAGTTCTATCGCTTCAAAAATTGGTATAGATGAAGCTGTTTTTCCCTACCTTCAAACCGCTCACTCAATCTCTACCCTTTTAAAGTATCCATATCTAGACAATCTAAAAGAGATACCTTTTTCTAGCTGGAAGCTTTTTTCCCTTAAAACTTTAACAAACTTAGGTGTTCCAATAGCGTTTGAAAGGGATGGGAAACTCTTTTTTTCCAATGAGTTTAAAGAGGGAGATTTAATCTACTTTTTGGGAAAAGAGCTTCCAGTAGTTGATTCTAAAAGGTTAAAAGTTGCCCTTTTTGGAGGAGATATAGAGGTAGTTAAGTTGATAAAAGGAAAAGTTGATTTAAAAATCATTGAAGAAGACCCTACCCTTTGTCAAAAACTTAGTGAGATAGTTCAAGAGGAAGCGATTGTGATCAATTCAAAATATCTAGAAGATAAACTTTTTACCCAAGAGAAACTAAAAGAAGCAGACATTGTTATTACAACTAGTCAAAAAGATGAAGAAAATATCGTTAAATCATTAGAAGCTAAGGAGTATGGAGTAAAGAAGTGTATCGCTGTCAATAATGAAAACCGCTATTATGATCTTATGCATAAACTTTCAATAACTCCCGTTAGGGGACCTAAAACAACTGCTTACTACGATATTTTAGAAAAAATTTCCTCAACGGAAGTGATTGGAGAAAAACATTTTTGTGGAGGTAGGGGAAGTGTGTTAGTTAGGAAAATCTCAACCAAAGCTAAACTACCCAAACTCCCAAAAACTGTAGGAAGTTTTTGGCTTTTAAGAGAGGAGAAAGCGGAAAAGTTAAAGGAAAAAATGGAGTTAAAGGAGGGAGACTTAATAGTTGTTTTTACTTTAAGTGAACTGGAGGAGGAGTTAAAGAGATGGATTTTAAAAATTTAGTTAAATTCCTTGCACAAATAGGGGTAGTGTTAGGAATTTTTTTCTTTATTCCCATTTTTACAGGTTTTTTCTACAAGGAAGAGATAGAGAGGTTTTTATGGTTTGATCTTGTTTTTTTGGCGATAAATGGGGTTATTTTACTCTCTCTTCGTCCTTTTAAGGTTGAGATGGGAATTAAAGAGGGAATTTTAGCGGTTAATTTGGTTTGGTTTTTGTTGGGGGTGGTAGGAGGGGTAGGATTATATTTAGGTTCTCCTATAGGAGTTGTAGATGCGTTTTTTGAAGCGGTAAGCGGATTTACAACTACCGGAGCTACTATCTATAACGATCTTGGAAGTTTACCACATTGGGTTTTGATGTTAAGAAGTCTAATGCATTGGTTGGGTGGAATGGGAATAATCGTTTTGGGGGTTGGACTATTAAGCATTTTAAACCCTACCGGCTCTTTAACCCTTTTTAAATCGGAGTCAACCGGTGTAACTTTAGAAAAGCTCACCCCAAAAATCAAAGATACCGCTAAGAGTTTATGGAAAATCTATCTTTTTTTTACCTTTTTTAACATTTTACTCCTTTATCTAGGAGGAATGGGAGTTTTTGATGCGATAAATCACGCTTTTTCAACCATCTCTACGGGAGGCTTTTCAACCAAAAATCAAAGTTTAGGGTATTGGGGAGATAACTTATATATCCTGTGGGTAACCACTTTCTTTATGGTAATTAGTGGGGTAAACTTTATCGCCCATTTAAAAGCGTTAAGGGGAGATTTTACCGGTTATCTTAGTGAAGAAGTAAAAGTTTATCTAAAACTGTTTCTTTTTTTAAGTTTAGCTTTAACTTTAACCCATCTAATCCTTTCAGCTGAGCCGTTTCTCTCAACCTTAACCCACTCCTTCTTTACGATCGCTTCGATTTTAACCACAACCGGCTTTGCTTCTACAAACTACTCCCTTTGGTCAAATCTAGCTTTAGCTTTTATCTTTGTCCCGATGTTTATTGGAGGAAATGCAGGAAGTACTGCGGGAGGAGTGAAAATAATTCGCTATTTAGTTCTTTTTAAAACCTTAGCCGTTCAGTTAAAACAGCTTCTTCATCCTAACGCCGTTATTGATGTGTTTATCGATAGGAAAAGACTCTCTACAAAAGTTATCTTTTCTGTAGGAGGCTTTTTTGTACTTTACATAACCAGTGTTTTGGTGTTGGGTTTTTACCTTTTTGCTAGAGGATACGATTTTTTAACCTCTTTTAGCGCTTCGATCGCAATAATTGGGAATATAGGACCAGGGTTTGGACACGTAGGACCTGCGGATAATTTTAGTATCTTTAGCTCTGTAGATAAGTTGGTTTTGGCGCTTTTTATGGTAATTGGGAGGTTGGAGTTTTATACCTTCTTTTTGCTTTTCACTAAGGAGTTTTACAAAAGATTTTAACTTTTATTTAACGATAAATTTTATTAGAATAAGTAATTATTTTAATTAGAGTTCCTTATTTTGTATAAGAAAAAGTAATACTCAGGTAACACTTCTTGGGTTACAATTTGCCTTACTTTAGGCAAAGGAGATCAAGATGAAAATAAAACTTCTAGCCCTTCTTGCAACCTCACTTTTAGCAGGAGATTATTTAGAGGAGCTTCAAGAATATCTAAGTAGTAAATCTTTTGATATAGACGGTTACTTCTTCCCCTACGACTTTAATAAAGATGGCCGATTGGATCCAAACGATTGGATCTATCTCTCTACAACTACCGGGCAAGCTTACCGCCTTTTAGCGACAACTCCAACCTCTACAAACGCTTTTGGGTTTGCTCCGGTCTCTATTCCTAATAACTTAGGTGAACCTGATGGGTATTTTGTGTTTATCAATTTTCCACTAGATAGAGATGCCCGTTTCTCTTGGGTGTATGTGAGAAAGAAAAATTTAAGTGTGTATAAGCTTATGGGTGCAAATCCAGACAACACCTTTCGCTACTTGGATATAACAGGGGATGGGATTCCTGACCCTTTACCTATTGAGGCTGAGGTTCGTAACTATGAAGTCTATTTTTATACCCCTTCTAGTAGCAGTTACAGTTCTTATTACAATAGTTACGAGGATTATCACTCTTCTAGTGATGATTATGAGGAGGATGATCACTATTCTTACTCTAGCTTATCTCATGAGGAAGATGATGATCACGATGATGATCACTATTCTAGTTCCTATTATGGTGATGACTACTCGTATAGCTCTTATGTTAGTTCTTCGGCTAACTCTACCTACACCCTCTTGGCGTGGAACGACTTAGGAATGCATTGTATGGATGAGGATTACTCCGTTTTTTCTATCCTTCCTCCTTACAATACCTTAGTTGCTCAGCTAATTAAAAAAGGAGAAGAACCTATCCATATTAAAGAAGGAGTTGTTTTAACTTATGAAGCGTTTCCTTCTTTAAAAGGCACTATTAACTCTTTTAGCGATGGAAAAACAAACTTTTGGAAATTTGTAGAACCGCTCTATCTAAAAAGTTTACCTCCAAATGTAGGCTTAACTAACACACCTACCGTGTCTAAAACTCCTAATTTAATGAAATTTGATTCTAAATATAACTGGTGGGTTGCGGAAGGGATTCCTATCACGCCAATTGATGACGATGGAAGTTTTAATCCTTACCCCTTAGTAAAAGTTACAGCAAAAGATAGCAGTGGAAATATTTTAGCTCAAACAGTTACAGTTTTACCCGTAAGTAGTGAAATGGATTGTAAAAGTTGTCACAGCTCCACCTCTAACTACCTAGATGCTAAACCTAAAGCGGGCTGGGTTGCCTTAAGCGATCCTATCAAAGATTACCGTTTCAATATTCTTCGTCTTCACGATCAAGAGCATCCCGATGCTGTAAAAAATTATCTCTCCCAACTTCAAGCCAAAGGGTATAACTACTTAGAAGAAGGATTAGAAGCAACTGCAAAGGCTGGTACCCCTATCTTGTGTGCAAGTTGTCATAAAAGTAACGCTTTACCCAATAGTGGAATTGAAGGTATTTCTCCTTTAACCTCAGCAATCCACTCTCTTCACGCAAAGGTAAAAGACCCTATAACCCAACAGGAGCTAAATAGCATTAACTCAACCTCTACTTGTTATAAATGTCACCCTGGAACCAAAACCAACTGCTTTAGAGGAGCGATGAGTAAAGATAAAATCTCTTGTCAAGATTGTCATGGAACTATGAGTGCCGTGGGAGATAAAGGCAGAGAGGGATGGCTGGATGAACCCAATTGTGAAAGTTGCCATCAGCAGGGAAAACGGTATGAGGTAGCGGTTGTAGATAGATTTAAAGGTACCTTAAGAGAAGCTATAGATAACCGTTTTGCAGTAAATAAAAACGTGCCACTTTCGGGTAAATCTCTTTATCGCTTTAGTAAAGGACACGGAGAGTTAAGCTGTATGGCGTGTCACGGTTCCACTCACGCTATCTACCCTTCCAGCAAAGAGGAGGATAATCTTCAAAGTATAATGGTTCAAGGACATAAAGGCACAATCGCGGAATGTACAGCTTGCCATAATACTATCCCAAGAACTGCAAATAAAGGGCCTCACGGGATGCATTCTATTGGAGAGTGGTGGATTGAGGAACATGGAGATTATGCTGAATATAAACTTAGCGAATGTGCTTCCTGTCACGGAGAAGATTATAAAGGTAGCGACCTTTCCAAAACTTTTAGTACGAGGGTGTATTATACCGAGTATGGAACAAAAAATTTTGAAGCGGGACATAAAGTTAGCTGTTACGATTGCCACAATGGACCGTATGAAGACGATTAGAAAAGCCCTTAGGCTTCTCTAATTTGTTTTTTAATCACCCTTTTTAGAGTTGCTCTTAGGAGCAGCTCTAAAAGGCACGCTCCCACAAACGCCCCAACTACATATACTCCAATTTGAGGCATCTTTTGTTGAGTATAAAGAAGAGCAAAAAGAGCCGCCCCAAAAGTTCCAACTACGGCTAAAAAGACCAAAAGTTTACTTGCTTTAGTTTTATGGATTAAAAAAAGATGACCCAAATGGACAAACCCTTGAATTAAAAGGATCACTATCGAGGCTACAGTTGCGATCTCTTCTAGATTGAAAAAAAGGATCATTGGAACAATTAATAAAGCGGAGATGATCAACCCCTCCTTAGAGTGAAAAATGTTATACTCATAAACTTTAGGTAACTCTCCCTTTTTGGCCAACTCATAACTTATCTGGGTAACCGCATACAAAGATGCGTTTATTGCACTGGTAGCGCTAACTAACGCTACAGCCGCCATAATTTTAAATCCCAACTCTCCAAAGATCGGTTTTGCAGCCTCAGCTAAAGCGTAATCTTTACTTTTTATCACCTCTTCTAAAGGTAAATTCCCCAACACTGCAATTGCGGTTAAAGTGTATAAAACTATCACTATTCCAATAGAGATTAACATCGCCTTTAGGATGTTTTTGGAAGGGTTTTCCATATCTTCTACGCTATTTGTAATTACGCTAAACCCTTGATAAGCAAAAAAGACTAGACCTAAAGCGTAAAAGAGGTTTATAAGTGGAGGAGTTGGAGTATTAAGAAGAAGTTGGGGTTTTACATAATAGAGGGCAGCCGCTACAAAAAGGGTTAAAATTGAAAGTTTTAAAACAACTATTAAGTTCTCACTTTTGGCTACAATGCTAGCTCCAATGAGGTTAATTAAAGTAAAAAAGGCCAATATCCCTATTCCAAAAAGATTTATCCAAAACGGAGTTACCTCAACATAGGTTGCAGCATAAGTACCAAACGATTTTGTAACCGCAGCTAACCCAATCAGTTGAGCTAAATAGAAAAGAACGCCTAAAGTTCCACTAAAAACCCCTTCCTTATACTCTTGAACCAAGTATTCAATCACCCCTCCTCTACTAGGATAGGTTAAAGCTAGTTTAGCTAAAGAGTACCCCGCAAGTAGTGCAATAACTCCCCCTAAAACAAAGGTAAAAATCACAAGTTTTCCAGCTATAGCTCCCGCTTCTCCAATCACAATAAAAATACCTATACCTACCATAGAGCCGATCCCTAAAAAGATCGCACTCCACAGTCCAAACGCTTTTTTGCTCATAAACTCTCCTTTTTATCTAGTTTACCTTATTTTCTTAAACTAATTCAAAAAGGAGATAGGTATGAAAAAGTGGGTAATTATTAGTACTGTAATTGGAGTCGCACTAGCGGGAATTTTATTAAGCTCTTCTAGCTCTTCTAAAGAAGGGGAGGTAAACTTATCCAAGAGAAATTTATCTTCTAGTAGCTCTAGTGAGGTAAAAGTGGTAGTAAGAAACTCTCTCCCTGGAGAGGTTAAAAAGATAAAAGGGGTGAAATTAGGTTCTTCTTATGTGGTTGAAAGTGAAAATTCTATAAAATTTATAGATAGAGATAAAAAAGTGTTAAAAGAGATTCCTTTACCTAAAAAAGGGTGGGTAAAGCTATTTGTAAGTCCAAATAAAAAGATAGTTGCGATAAACTGGATAGAGGAGTATAAAAATGAGCAACCTCTAAAAGCTAAAGTTACCCTTTTTGATGAAAAGGGTGATAAGTTGTGGGAAGTTGAACATAATCTTAGCAGTTTGGTTGTAGATCCAAATGGAGAGTTTATTTTAGGAGTAACAGATGAATCAAACGGAAAAGCTCCCATTGAAATCTATACCTCTCAAGGATTAGTAAAAAAGATTCCTAAAGATAGTCGTTGTTGGATAGTAGCCTTTGATGAGGAAAGTGGAAATATAGCTATTTTAACTCAAGAGTTTAAATATTCTCAATATATCACCTCAGTAACCGTTTATGATAGAAACTTTACTCCTATTTGGAAAAGAAGAGGGGTAGCTGTAGGAGAATCGTGTGGATTTGAGCTGAGTTTAAAAGGGGATAAATTGACTTTAACCCACTATGCCAAAGGAAGCGTAACTTACACCATCAACTAAGGAGGAGACTATTTTTAAACTTATCTTTTTAGTGTTTTTAACCGCTTTAACTCTTTTTGGAAAAAGTTTTGGATGGCCGGTTAAGGATCATTGGGTTACCGCCACTTTAGGAGAGTATAGAATAGGACATCTTCACGCAGGAGTCGATATTAGAGGTTATAAGGGTACAAAAGTATATCCGGTATTGGATGGGGTAGTGGATAGAATAGGAAACGACTATGTAAAGATCGAATCTGATGGAGATTTTTTTGATTATGTCCATATCGTTCCCAATCCTGCACTCTACCCGGGGAAAAGAGTTTATGCAAATACAACCCCCCTAGGAGTTACAGATTCCCTTAATCACGTCCATTTTGAGTTTAACGATGGGGCAAAGAATCCTCTTAAATATCTAACTCCTTATCAAGATCTGGGCAGATGTGTAGTTTATCCCTTCTCTTTTTTCTATGAGGGAAGTTCTAAAATGGTAACTTCTACTTATAACTCCTTATTAAAACTTAGCGGAAAGGTTGATATTTTAGCAAGAATTAGAGATATTCAAAGTCAAGGAAACCCAGACACCGCTCCTTATAAAATCGCTTACAAAATTGTTAACTCTCAAGGCAGAGAGTTGGTAGATATTAACAATATCACCTTTGATACCGTTAAAGGAAAAAAGCTAGGATGGATTTATGAGGTAAAAAAATCTACCAACTCACAATTTTACTACTGGGTAACCAATAAACCTAATGAAGGTTCCTACATCGATACCACACAGTTTTTAGATGGAGAGTATACCGTTATAGTTTATGCGGACGATATAGATGGAGGAGCGTATGATATTGAAAGCAATAAAGGCGCAGAAAGGGTAAAGGTCTATTTTTACAACCAAAACAAACTTCCTGCAGGGGTAAAACCTTTCCCAACGTTTGAGGATGTAGTCGTTAATGGGGATGAGATCACATTATTGGTAAAAAATAGCTCTACTGTAGAAAGTGACGAGGGGAGGGTGGTGATCTCCTTTCCTAATTTGATCTCTAAAGAGATAGTGGAGGTGTTTGATCCAAAAATTAAGATTTTATCCAAAGGGGATAGCTACCCGGCAGGGGATTCCTATTATTTGGAGGTTAAAAACTTAACTTTGCTCTTTTTAGATAAAGAGTGGAAAGCGGGCGAAGTTAAGGAGATTAGATTTAAACTTAAAGAGATAGGAGAAGTAGAATTTTTTTATAGAGCAAGCCTTCATATAAAAAACACCCCTTTTAAACCTTATGCCTACATCCTAAACCCAACTAATTCTAAATGGTTGGACTCTTTTCACCTGCCCGCGTTTAAAAAAGAGGTTAAACTGGAAGCAAAGCCGTTTATTTCTCAAATAATCCCCTCCCCAATTATCGCCTCCGACCTTCCTCAAGATATTTTGCTTAAAGGAAGAAATTTTACTCAAGATAGCATAGTTGAGTGGAGGAGCGAGTTTTATCCTACACCTCATCAAATCTCAAGCTCTAAAGTTAAGTTTTTAGACCCTACAACTTTAAAACTGGAGAATATAAAAGTTACTAAAGGGTCTCACTGGTGGGAGTTTAGAGTAAAGGTAGGGGATACAACCTCCAACTGGTTTAGGGTAACGGTTATCAATTTGGAAGAGGAGGAGGTTGAGGTAGAGGAGGATAAAAGGTATATCCTAGCTAAAAAGTTGGCAGAGATTGGGGAGATTCCAATTAGTGGTTATTTTGCAAAATATGGTAAAGGGATGTTTGATTGGATCTATTTAAGCAGTGATGGAAAACTTTTAGCCAAGTTGGAAGGGTTGGATGAAGAGGGGGGAATAAAATGGACTATCTTAAGAGGGTTTGGAGTTGAGTATATTAAGGAAGCTTTTTACAAAGATGGAAAAATCTATTTGAGTGGTTTAGGCGATGGTTGGAACGGTGAAATAAAAGAGTTGGCTAAAGAGTTATTGGAAAAGGGAAGCTTTAAGATTAATGGATATTTTGCTAGATTTGGGGATAGAATGTATGATTGGCTCTATTTAACAAAAGATTATACTATCTTAGCAAAGCTAGAGGGGTTAAATGAAGATGGAAGTTTTAAATGGGAGTTTTTAAAACTGGGAAAATGTAGCTATTTTGAAGAGATAAGAGTTATCGATGACAAGATAGTTTTAAAAGAACCAAAACGATGTAACAAGGAGGAAGTAGGGCAATAAGCCCAAAAAGAGGTTATGACTAAGAAAGAGTATAAAAAAGAGCTATATTTTTTACAGGTGGAACTGGTTAAGTTTCAAAGAGAGGTTATTGAGAAAGAGTTAAAGGTTTGTACCATTTTTGAAGGAAGAGATGCAGCCGGAAAAGATGGGATGATTAAAAGGTTCACAGAACATCTTAGTCCTCGAGAAACTAGAGTTGTGGCCTTAGGAAAACCTAGTGATATTGAAAAGAAGAGCTGGTATTTTCAACGCTATGTTCCCCACCTTCCCCACGGTGGGGAGATGGTATTTTTTAATCGAAGTTGGTATAACCGTGCAGGGGTAGAGAGGGTTATGGGGTTTTGTACTAAAGAGGAGTATAAAAAGTTTATGGAACAAGTCCCCTACTTTGAACATCTGCTAGTTCACGAAGGGATGCTTTTTACCAAATACTACCTAGACATCTCTAAAGAGGAGCAAAAGAAAAGATTGGAAGAGCGTAAAAAAGACCCTCTAAAACAGTGGAAATTAAGTCCAATAGATTTAATGGCACAAAAATTGTGGAAAGAGTACTCTTTAGCTAGGGATGAGATGTTTGCTAAAACACATTTTGCATTTGCCCCTTGGTTTGTAGTAAGAGCTGATAATAAACGGGTTGCTAGAATCAACTGTATAAAACATTTCCTTTCAAGAGTGGATTATAAGAAGAAGGATAAAGAGTTGTTAATTTACGATCCTAATATTGTGTGTGAGTTCAACAAGGCGTGTTATGAAAAAGGGTTAATCGCGCCTTAGGGAAAAGATTTGACAACTTGGGCGTTTTATTATATAATTTCAGTCCAACTTGAGCGGGGCGTAGCGCAGTCTGGTTAGCGCACCTGGTTTGGGACCAGGGGGTCGGGGGTTCAAATCCCTCCGCCCCGACCACGGTGGGTGTAGCTCAGATGGTTAGAGCACCAGATTGTGGCTCTGGGGGTCGCCGGTTCGAGTCCGGTCATCCACCCCATTAGCCAACTGAAAATAATAGATTTTTGCGCCCGTAGCTCAATTGGATAGAGCAACGGACTTCGGATCCGTAGGTTAGAGGTTCGACTCCTCTCGGGCGTGCCACTTAAATAATATGCGCTCGTAGCTCAACAGGATAGAGCAACGGCCTTCTAAGCCGTAGGTTCCAGGTTCGAGTCCTGGCGGGCGTACCACTTATCTATTTTCTCCTTTGCGGGAGTGGCGGAACTGGCAGACGCGCCAGACTTAGGATCTGGTGCCGCAAGGCGTGGAGGTTCAAGTCCTCTCTCCCGCACCATTTATTTAAAATCCCCCTAAATTTGTAATCTTGAAAATCTAAATATCTTCAATAGTCCATCTGATAGGCCGATTAATTTAGAAGATGTAAAGCCGTTATAATCCATCACATATCTAGAGAAATACAAGGGAGGTCAACTATCTAAACTCCTCTATTTATCCCTATTGCTCTATTTGTTTCTGTTAACATAATTATTATGTATGGAACATATTTGCCGTATCAAAAAGAGACGACAAAATATTAAGAAAGTATTTTAAAATTAATTGTAATATAATTTTTCAAAAAAATTTTAATAAGGCATCACCATGCATAAACTATTAGAAAAATATTTTCAATTAAATGACAAAGGAGAACTAGAGCCTATTATCAAAAATGAAAAGTTATTTGCGATTCTTAAAAGTAAATGGCTTGAAGCAAAACCTGAAGAGATAGTAAGACAAAAGTTTATTGCAAAATTAATAAATGATTATGGATATTCTCCTGAGCAAATGGCACAAGAGGTAAAAGTAAGTAATTCTAAAAGAGGGACAGGAAAAGCACAAGCTGATATAGTTGTTTGGAAAACAAAAGAGGATAAAAATCAAAATAAAAGAGCTTTCTTGGTAGTAGAATGCAAAGCTCCAAATATTAAATTAAAGCTTGAAGATTGTTATCAAGGAATGAATTATGCCTCTTGGATGCACGCAAAAATTTTTGCTGTAACTAATGATAATGAATTACAAGTGTATAAAATCGATGAGAGTAAAGCACCTGCAACAATTGATTCTTTTTTACCAATAAATGATATTCCAAAAGCAAGTGAAATATTAGATGAAAATAAATTAGAAAATTTTTTACAAAAAACCAAAGAATTTAAAGGCGATGAATTTGCAAAATTACTTCATAAATGTCACAATATAATTAGAAATAATGACAAACTTTCTCCTGAAGCTGCTTTTGACGAAATTAGTAAAGTGTTATTTATAAAAATAATGTATGAAAGAAAGCCCAAACAAGAAGGAATTTTTTCTTTAAAACAGTTTAGAAAATTAAAAGAAGCTTGGGAACTTGCAAGAGGAAAAAGTGACAAAGCTGAAAGTTATATGCAAAAATTATTTGAAGATGTAAAAGAAGAATTTAAAAACGATGGGATTTTTGAAGAAAATGAAAAAATCAAACTCAAAGAAAGCACATTTGAAGCGATTGTTAGAGAACTTGAAATATATAATCTAACTAAAACTGGTGCTGATGTTAAAGGTATAGCATTTGAAAAATTTTTAAGCACTACTTTTAGAGGACAACTTGGACAATTTTTTACTCCAAGAACTATTGTTAATTTTATGGTTGATTTTACGGAGCCAAAAGAAAATGAATTGATTTGTGACCCTTGTGTTGGAAGTGGTGGTTTTATAATTACAGCATTTGAGAGTATAAAAGAAGAAATTGAAAAAGAATATAGAGATAAAAAATTAGAACTTCAAAAGAAGATTTTTGGAGAAAATCAAGAATATATTGATGATAAAGAAAAACAAAAAGAATATGAAGAAATAGTAAAAAAATTTAATGAAGAAGAAGAAAAAAGATTAAAACAACTTTCTTGCTGTGCAATTTATGGAACAGATGCAAATCCAAGAATGGCAAGAGTTGCAAAAATTAATATGATAATGCATGGTGATGGACATAGTGGAATACATCACCATGATGGGCTTTTAAATGTAAATGGAATTTTCAGAAATAGATTTGATTTAATTCTCACAAATCCACCTTTTGGTATAACATATAACAATGATTTACCAAAGGTGCAAGAAGATGATAAATTTCAAGATGAGAAATTAATTGAGGAATATAAAAAGAAATACGGTGAAATTTATGAAGAAGAATTAAAACAAGTTACTGAAAATATTGGAAAACCAATAAGAAGTCTTTTTGAAGTAGGTAAATATACTGGAAAAAGTGAAGTTTTGTTTGTTGAGAGATGTTTAGATTTATTAAAACCAGGTGGAAGAATGG
>JAADFB010000035.1 GCA_013153095.1 Campylobacterota bacterium
CGATAATTATTATTTTAATTTTAGCTATTTTGGGGGCGATGATTCTTCCTGTTCCCCCGTTTTTGTTAGATATTTTATTAACTGCTAGCATCACCCTCTCCTTAGTGATGTTAATGACAACGGTTTATATCACCAATCCGCTTCAAATTAGTGCCTTTCCTTCACTTTTACTAATAGCTACCCTTTTTAGACTCTCTTTAAATGTCGCTACAACTAGAAGAATTCTTCTTCACGGACACGAAGGACCAGATGCAGCTGGAAAGTTGATAGAGAGTTTTGGACAATTTGTAGTTGGTGGAAATTATGTAGTTGGGATTATCGTTTTTATCGTTTTGGTAACTATCAACTTTATCGTTATTACAAAAGGTACTGAGCGAATTAGTGAGGTTGGAGCAAGGTTTACTCTAGATGCGATGCCGGGTAAACAGATGGCAATCGATGCGGATTTAAACGCTGGGCTAATCGATGAGGAGGAGGCTAAACGCAGACGGGAAGAGATCGCCAAAGAAGCCGATTTTTACGGGGCGATGGATGGAGCGAGTAAGTTTATTCGAGGTGATGCGGTAGCGGGAATAATTATTACCCTCATTAACATAATTGGGGGTATCGCAATAGGTACTATGCAGCACGGGATGGATATTTCAACCGCAACTGCAAACTTTACTCTTTTGACGGTAGGAGATGGTTTAGTTAGTCAAATCCCCTCTTTAATCACCTCAACCGCCGCCGGGTTGATGGTAACTAGGGCTGTTTCTCAAGATAACTTAGGAAAAGAGATTTTTTCTCAATTAACCTCCTTTCCAAAAGCGTTATATATGGCTGCGGGAGCGCTATTTGTGATTGCATTAGTTCCGGGAATGCCGTTTATCCCGTTTATGGTATTAGGCTCTCTTTTAGCAATTACGGCCTATATGATGCAGTTGGAGATGAAACAAAAAGAGGTTAAAGAGTCCCAAGAAAAAGCTAAAGAGATGTTAAAAACGCAAGAGGAGGAGAAAGAGGAGGAGATGGTGATTCAGCCTGAACCGATCTCGTTTGAGATCGGTTATGGGTTAATTCCTCTTGTAGATGAGGAGCAAGGGGGAGAGCTAGTTAAACGAATAAAAGCGCTTAGAAAACAGCTTAGCAAAGAGCTGGGAATTATTATCCCCTTAATCCACATCAAAGATAATCTTGATTTACAATCTGGAGAGTATCGAATTTTAATTAGAGGTATTGAGGTAGCTAGAGGTAAAGTTGAGCCGGGCAAATATCTAGCTATCGATACTGGAAACGTTAGGGGAAAAGTAAAAGGAACTGAAACTAAAGAACCCACCTTTGGATTAAAAGCGTACTGGGTAGATGAAAAAGAGAAAGATAAAGCTAAAATGCTTCGTTACACAGTTGTGGATATTCCAACTGTAATTATTACCCATCTTTCTGAAATTATTAAAAACCACTCCCATGAAATTTTAGGTAGAAGCGAAACTAAAGAGCTGGTAGAGGCTCTTTCTAAAAGTTATCCTATTATCAAAGATATAGTTCCTGATCAAGTTTCCTATTCTATTTTGCATAGAGTATTACAAAACCTTCTAAAAGAAAACATTCCGGTAAAAGACCTTTTAACTATTATCGAATCCCTTTCAGATAACATTACCAAAACAAGCGATCCTGAACTTTTAAGTGAGCTGGTTAGGGAATCTCTTTCTAGACTTATCACCTCTTTATATGCCAAAGATGGGGTATTGTATGCGATGACGTTAGGAAGTGAGAGTGAAGAGTACCTTTTTAAAAAGATTCAAGAGTATAACGGTAATCTTCCTCCTTTAGACCCTACAAAAGTTCAAAACTTTATCTCCCAAATTAGGAAAAATCTAGAAAAATTTTTAATTCAACAGCGAACCCCTGTAATTTTAACCTCTCCTACTGTTAGGAGATTTGTGCGAAAGCTGTTAGAACCTTATCTTCCAAATGTTGCAGTAGTCTCTTTTAATGAAGTGGAACCCAAAACCAAATTAAATATCGTTGCTAAGGTTGAGTTAGATGGAAATAGTTAAGTATGAAGGTTACGATTTAGATGAGCTTATCGCACAAGCGCAAAAGGAGTACGGAAAAGAGGTAAAAATTATCAGTTATGAGGTTTTAGATGACAATATGCTGTTTTGGAAGCGTAAAAAATATGCGCTTTTTGTTCAAGTCCCTTCCCCAGAGGAAAACTTTTTAGAGCTTTTGGCAAAAGAGGAAAAAAGTGAAGAGTTTGATCACTTTTTAGAGCGAATTGAGGATATGATCGATAAAAAAATAGAACCGATCAAAGAGGCTCTTCATAAAGGGACAAATTGCACCAGCGAAGAGCTTCCTCCCCATATAGCTCCAGCCGTGCCCGTGAAAATCGATTTTGATGAGGAGTTTAAAGAGTTTACCGGAGATGCGTTAGAACTTATAAAACTGCTTTTAAAAAAAGATGTGGATCCAAAAGTTGCAAAAATTATTGTAAAAGAGTCGTGCGGATTTGATATAGACGCAAATAAGTTTGATCTGAACACCTCCTTTTTTAAGGAGGCGTTGATGAACGCTATTGAAAAAAAGTTTAAATTCAAAGGTCCTTTAAAAATTCAAAAAGGCTCTTTTAAAATTATCTCTTTCGTAGGGCCTACAGGAGTTGGAAAGACTACCAATCTTTTTAAGATCGCCTCCGAATTAGTAATCAATCAAAAGCTTCAAATCGCTGTAGTAAGTATCGATACTTTTAAAGTGGGAGCGATACAACAAGCCCGTTCCTTCTCCAACATTTTAAATATCCCTTTTTATGCGATCACCGATTCTAAAAATTTAAAAAAAACTCTCCAAAATCTAAACGGTTTTGATGTGGTTTTGATCGATACTGTAGGAAGAAGTCATTATGACTATTGGCGACTTGGGGAGATGAAGGAGATTCTTGGAGGAGGACACGATTTAATGGATATTTCTTTAGTAATTAGCTGTAACTATAAAAATTCCGAAGCTATTGAAATAGTAAACCGTTATCGTACCTTCTTTCCTATTAGTGACATCTTCTTTACAAAAATTGATGAGACCTATAAACCTGGAATTTTATTAAATCTGCCGATAACTACAGATATACCGGTTTCCTTTATCAGTACGGGTCAAAAAGTTCCAGAAGATATAAAAGTTTTAAACCCTGAGCGGATGGTGCATTATATATTGGGTGAGAAGCTATGAACGATCAAGCTAGCGGACTTAGAGATTTAGTCGCTAAAAGTGGGGAGGGAAATAGTAAATTTATCTCTATAGCTAGTGGAAAAGGTGGAGTAGGAAAGACCAATTTTGCTTTAAACTTTGCGTATGTGATGGCTAATAACTTTAAAAAGAAGATTTTGTTAATAGATGCGGATATGGGGATGGCAAATATTCATCTTTTTTTAAAGGTTGATCCAAATAAAAACATAAAAAACCTTTTTATGGGGGAGAAGGTTGAAGATTTAATAATCCACTCCTACGGTTTTGATACTTTGCTAGGTTTTTCAGGAATAGATGATTTTTTTGAGTTAGAAGATGTCTCCTCCCAAGCGGTAGTTACACAGCTAGAATCTATTTCAAAAAATTACGATTATGTTATAATCGATACCGGTACGGGGATAGATGAGAAGGTGGCGGCTTTTTTGAGAGCTTCCCATAAATCCTATATTCTCACTACTCCCGAACCAACTTCGTTAATGGACGCTTATGCACTTATGAAGTCGGTTTATAATCTCTATGGATATGACCATTTTAAAATTATAGTCAATATGGCAAAAAGTAAAGATGAAGGAATTTCCACCTATAACAAACTTAAAACTTCTGTACAGAAGTTTTTGGGGATCGAGCTTGAGCTAGTTGGGATCCTCCCCTTCACAAATGGATTACAAAAAGCGGTCAAAAATAAAGAGTTGGTAGCGATAAGCCATCCTAATGACGCATATACTCTAGGAATCCAGAGGATTTGTGAAGAGGAGCTAAAGATCCCTTCCGTTCCAAATGAACAGTTTTGGCAAAAAATTTTCGATTTTATGGGAAAGAAGTAGATGAAAGTCTCGACAGAGCAAAAACATCAAATTGTTTTGGAAAATACCGCTTTAGTAAAAAAGGTTGCTTCAAAAATCTATTTTAAGTTGCCACGAGATTCAGGAATCGATTTTGATGAACTGGTAAATACCGGAATTATTGGGTTAATGAAAGCTATCGATAAATTTGATGCGGAGAAGGCTAAATTTTCAACCTACGCTTATATAAAAATTAGAGGGGAGATTTTAGATTACTTACGAAGCCTTCACGTTATGCCTAGAAGTATGAGAGAAAAGATTAAAAAAGAGAAAGAACAAACAGATAAAGATATACCTCTCTCAAATCTAGCGATAATGATCAGTATGGAAAAGGCTATTGGAAATGAGGAAGGTTCCCCTAGACTTATCGATGTGATGGTAAGTGATGAAGTAGGGCCTGAAGAGCAAGCGATAAAATCTCAAATGAAAGAGATTTTACAGGAAGCGATGAGTTTGTTAAATGAGAAAGAACAAAAAACTTTGCAGATGTTCTTTTTTGAAGAGAGGGAGCCTAAAGAGATCGCAAAAGCGCTAAACATCTCTCAATCTAGAGTATCTCAAATCAAATCGCAAGCGATCAAGAAGCTAAGAAACTTAATAAAAGAGGATTTAGAGCAGTGATGAAACTTTTAGAAGCTTTAGGGATTAAAACGGTAGCTGAGGTTAAATCTGCTACTGCCAAAAAGGGGAGTTTAGAGTTTGAAGGGCTACTTTTAAAGGAGGAGCTAACTTCTAATGTGTTACAAGCGGAAACAAAAGGGGGTTTAAATAGTCTAAATAAGAGCTTTATTAAGTCACAAATTTATCACAAAGAAGTAAAAGAAAAGTTAAACAGCTCAACTTTAACAGCTACTCAAGTGTTAAAAGATCCTAAACCTCCTACAAACATACCGCCTAAAACTTCTTTAGAAAAAGACTCAAAAGTATCCTTAAACTCAGAAATATCTTTTTCTAAACTTTCTAAAAATGTCTCCTCCAATAGAATCTACTTTACAAAAAAAACTCCTTCAAATTCCCATAAAGAGGAAGGTGTAACTTCTTTAAAGGTCAACTCAAAAAAAACAAACTCTTCAAAAACTCCACAAACTAAAGTTACTGCTTCTAACTTTGTCACTACAACAAATCTTGGCAGTACAAACTTCCACGACGCTCCTATCCAACCTAACCACCTAAAAGAAGACTCTAGACAACTCTCTTACAACACAAAAAACCCTAAAACACCTCAACCCAACTCCTTACATTTTAAAAAAGAGAATTCTATAAAAAACTCAACAAAAACTTCCAGCACTTTCTCAAAAATAGAACCTAAATCTACCACTTTCCAACCCAAGAAGCCATTACCTAAAAAGGATAAGCCGGTTTCTAACCCTTCAACTTTAGAAACTAACTCTATCACTCCTCAACAAACAAAACCTACAACCCAAAAGATAGAAAGTAAAAATTCTTCAAACTTACCAAATCGCTCTATCCAACCAAACCAAGCAACAATATCATCGCCATCAAAAAAGGTTCAAAACAATTTCTTGAAATCTAATAAAGAAGTTCCTTTAGAAAGACCTCCTTTAGAAGACTCTACAAAAGATCCCATTTTAGAAAAAATTTCCACTCCATCAACAACAAAGCCAAAATCTA
>JAADFB010000044.1 GCA_013153095.1 Campylobacterota bacterium
TTTATATCTATGATGAGAAGTTCTATTTAGACCCTAAAACTTTAAAAGCCAAAGGAAACAGATTAAAATACAATAAGGAAAATTTGGTTAATCCTTCGTTTGTGGTGGTATAAGATGGTAGTTTGGCACAATACAAAAATTACTAAAGAGGATAGGATAAAACTTACAAAACAGAAACCGTGTATTTTGTGGTTTACAGGATTATCTGGAAGTGGAAAAAGCACTTTAGCGAACGCTCTTGAGGAGAAACTATATAAAAACGGTAATTTAACCTATCTTCTAGATGGGGATAATATCCGTCACGGGCTAAATAGCGATTTAGGCTTCTCTTCAAAAGATCGTCAAGAAAATATTAGAAGGATTGGAGAGGTAAGTAAACTGTTTGTAGATGCGGGGTTGATAGTACTGAGTGCTTTCATATCCCCTTTTAGAAAAGATAGGGAGTTTGTTAGGAATCTGGTTTCTAAAGATGAGTTTATAGAGATTTTTGTGGATACCCCTTTAAGCGAGTGTGAAAAAAGAGACCCCAAAGGGCTTTACAAAAAAGCAAGAAAAGGAGAGATAAAAGAGTTTACTGGTATCTCTTCTCCTTATGAACCTCCTTTAGCTCCTGAAATTCATATTAAAAACCTTTCTTTAGAGGAATCGGTAGAGAAGATTCTAAACTACCTTTTTACCAAAAAATATATCACTAGGAAAAGATAATGACCCATTTAGAGCAGTTGGAAGCGGAAAGTATCTACATTTTAAGGGAAGTGGTAGCTAATTTCCAAAATCCCGTTATGCTTTATAGCATAGGTAAGGATAGCTCGGTAATGCTTCACTTAGCTATGAAAGCGTTTTATCCTTCTAAACCCCCTTTCCCCCTATTGCATGTAGATACTTTGTGGAAGTTTAAAGAGATGATAGAGTTTAGGGATAGAAGAGCTAAAGAGTTGGGAGTAGAGCTTTTAGTCTATACCAATCCTGAAGGGGAGAAGATGAAAATCAACCCCTTTATTCACGGAAGTAAAATCCATACCGATATTATGAAAACTCAAGCGTTAAAACAGGCTTTAAACAAGTGGGGGTTTGATGCGGTGATTGGAGGAGCTAGGAGAGATGAGGAAAAGAGTAGAGCTAAGGAGAGAATCTTTAGCTTTAGAGATAAAAACCATCGCTGGAATCCCAAAAATCAGCGTCCTGAACTTTGGAATCTCTATAACACCCACATTCATAAAGGAGAAAGCGTTAGAGTCTTTCCATTAAGCAACTGGACTGAATTGGATATTTGGCAATATATCTATTTGGAAAATATTCCTATCGTTCCCCTCTATTTTGCTAAAGAGCGACCGGTAGTAGAGTATGAGGGAGCTAAAATAATGGTAGATGATGAGAGAACTCCTAAAGAGTTGGCTAAAAAAGCAAAAATGGAGATGGTTAGATTTAGAACTTTAGGGTGCTATCCTTTAACCGGAGCTATTCCCTCTAAAGCGGATACTCTTCCAAAAATTATTGAAGAGATGCTTTTAAGTAGAACTAGTGAGAGGCAGGGAAGGTTGATAGATAAAGATCAAGAGGGAAGTATGGAGAAGAAAAAGATTGAAGGGTATTTTTGATGAATATAGAGGAGTATTTAAGACAGCATCAAAAAAAAGAGCTACTAAGATTTATCACTTGTGGAAGTGTAGATGATGGAAAATCCA
Organism: Campylobacterota bacterium; assembly: GCA_013153095.1. GTDB lineage: Bacteria > Campylobacterota > Campylobacteria > Campylobacterales > Nitratiruptoraceae > Nitratiruptor. The sequence goes on from JAADFB010000044.1 coordinate 1,686, forward strand.
CTTTGATAGGGCGTTTACTCTATGATACCAAAGTCATTTTTGAAGATCAAATCGCTCAAGCTAAAAACGAGACTAAAAAGTATGGAACTGTAAAAGATGAAGAGATCGATTTTGCTCTATTAGTAGATGGGCTTCAAAGTGAACGGGAGCAGGGAATTACTATCGATGTAGCTTACCGCTTTTTCTCTACCAATAAAAGAAAATATATTATCGCTGATACCCCCGGCCATGAACAATATACCAGAAATATGGTCACAGGAGCTAGTACAGCCGATTTAGCAGTAATTTTAATCGATGCTAGGAAAGGGGTTTTAACCCAAACCCGTCGCCACTCCTTTTTAGTAACTCTTTTGGGAATTAGAAATATTTTAGTAGCTGTTAATAAGATGGATTTAGTTGATTACTCCAAAGAGGTTTTTGAGAAGATAAAAAGAGATTATCTTTTGATGTTTAAAGATTTAAGAGTCTCTTTACCTTACAAAAAGTATAAAGCTCAAGTAGATTTTATTCCAATTAGTGCTTTAAAAGGGGACAATGTAGTAGAGAAGTCTCCTAAAACACCTTGGTTTGAAGGATTACCCCTTCTAACCTATTTAGATACTGTAAAGGTTTTAAAAAGTGAATTTGAAGCCTTTAGATACCCTATCCAATATGTAAACCGTCCTAATCTAGATTTTAGAGGGTTTAGTGGAACTATCTCTAGTGGAGAGATTAAAGAGGGAGAAAAAATTATTATTTACCCCTCTAAAAAAACTTCTACTATAAAGAAGATTATTCCTCCTCTCAATCCTGAGACAAATTTAGAAAGGGAGTTAAAGAGAGCAAACGCTCCTATGGCTATCACCTTAACTTTAACAGATGAGATCGATATTAGTAGAGGTGATCTGATGGTTAAAGAAAACCAAAAACCTCCAAAATTTAACGACTCTTTCGAAGCGATGTTAGTATGGATGGATGAAGAGCCTTTAAAAAATAGAGAGTATATTTTAAAAATCTATACTAAAGAGGTACCTGCAATCGTTAGTAAAATCCTTTTTAAAAGGGATGTGAATAGTTGGGAAAAGATTGAGGCTAAAACTTTAGAGTTAAACGATATAGCTAGGGTTCAAGTGGATTTAGGGGAAAAGGTAGCTTTTGATCTTTATGAAGAGAATCAAGGGACAGGAGCGTTTATTTTAATTGACAAGGTTACAAACAACACTGTTGCGGCGGGAATGGTCGTAGGAGAATCTACCAAAAGGGCTAAAAAAAGGATTTATACCGAAAGCGAAATCGCTTTAAACCGCTTTATTAGACAACACTTTCCCGAATGGGAGTGTAAAGCGATTGAAGAGATAGAGTGATGTATAGGGAGACCAATCTAAGATCGATAGTTAAAGGGATAACTTGGAGAGCGGTAGCTACTGGTACAACGATGGGGATAGTTTATCTTTTTTTTGGAAATTTGGAGTTAGCAGTAGCTACTGGATTATTAGAAACGATTGCTAAGATTGGTCTTTACTGGGGTCATGAAAAGGTTTGGCAAAGGGTTAAGTGGGGAAAGAAGAGAATAGAGCCTTTTAATATCTGGTTTACTGGATTACCGTTGAGTGGAAAAACTACTATTGCAGATTTAGTCTATAAAGAGTTACAAAAGCTAGATATTCCACTAGAGAGAATTGATAGCAAAGATGTAAGGGAGCTGTTTCCAGAAGTTGGATACACCCGCGAAGAGAGAATTAGACATATCAAACGGATAGGGCATTTAATCCAAACCCTTCAACGAAACTCCATCTCCACCGTTTGTAGTTTTGTTTCTCCTTACAAAGAGGCTAGAAAGATGATTAGAGAGATGGTTAAAAATAATGTAGTAGTTTATGTAAAAGCGGATGTTGAAACTTGTAAAAAAAGGGATTACAAAGGAGTTTATGAGAAGGCGTTAAAAGGAGAAATTCCCAATTTTACTGGAGTTAGTGATGTGTATGAAGAACCTCAACACGCAGAGATAGTTATAGATACTCAAAAACTCTCCCCTCAAGAGGCTTCTAAAATCGTAGTAGAACATATAAAAAAATATTATATTAAGTAACTACTTAAATAGAAGATGGGGATATTTTTTAAAAAACTTTACCCATGATTGAAGATGCCATAAAAAAGCTTTAAAATCTTTAGAGGAAGCTCTTCGCCAATGGTGATAGATATGAAAATTTGGATTTATTACCGTTTTTCCATACTTTTTAGCTCTCATCCAGATATCTATATCTTCTAAATACAAAAAGAAGCGTTCATCGAATCCTTTCAACTCTTTAAAAACTTCCGGTTTGAAAGCGAAAAAACAGCCGTGAGCGGAGGGAATTTCTAAAATCTCTTTATCTGGGAAATCTAATACCCCTTCATCTATTTTTAGTTTTCTCTTTAAAAGGGAGAAGAGGGTAGGAATCTTTCTAACTATTGGTTGAGGTAGATCACTAGAGTATAATACCTTTGGCAGAGCTAACACTATTTCTTTTTCTTTCAAAAACCATTTTAAAAAAGAATTTATCTCTTTATCAAAAGAAATATCTGGATTTAATATAAGATGGATAGAAGAAGGTTTAGATAAAGAATTAAAAGCTAAATTATGTCCCGCTCCAAAGCCAATATTTTTGGAAGAAGATAAGTAATTTATTGAAGGAAAAAAAAGATAAGGTTTCACTAAAGAGTAATTTTCTCCATTATCTATAATAATAAGTTCTTTGTCAAATTCTATTTTTAAAAAACTCTCTATAGTAGAAGATAATAGTCTTTCCTCCTCTTTATACAATACTAAACTAGCTGAAACTCTCATATACTAAGCAACATTCCTAAATTACGAATAGTTCCTTGCTTTAAGATGTTATGTTGAAGTAAAAACTTTCTTTTTTCTAAAAAGCTTAGTTTATCTAATCTACTAAAATTGAACAACATCTCTTTAGTTTCTAAATCCAACTCTTCAAAGTATTGTTCTAAAAATCCCTCTGCTTGTTGTAAATTTATATAATGGTGTTTATAAAAACCTTTTTTATTCTTATAAAAAATAGCTTTACCTATAAGGTGAAGTGTTTTCTTACTAAAGAGCTTATTTTTATATCCTTTAGCCCCAATAGTGTTTTTTTTATGTTGGCGATATTTAACAGTAGAATAGGGGAGGTATGCAATTTTACCAAATTTAGAGGCTACTAGTGCTATCCACCAGTCATGGATTATAGCTTTATTAGAGATAGGAAGAGCTTTTTGGGCTAGTTGACGGTTAATCATCATTGTACATCCAGTCACGGTATTTTGCATCAATAACCTAGGAAAGGAGTTTAATTTTGGATTGAGATATTCATATTCCCAAAAAGAGTTACTTATTAAAGAAAGATCTTCATCTACTACTTCTAAGTCTGTATGAACCAAAATGGGAGTATTTGGATAATTTTTTTCCATCTCTTTCATCTTGTTTAGTGTTATCTCAACTTTTCTACTATCCCAAACATCATCTTGATCGCAAAACATAAAATAGTTGGAAGTATTTAGACCTAAAGCGTACTCTAAAAGAAGAGAAAAACTTTTCTTTATCCCAAAATTTTTTCTTTCTGGCAAAAGTAAAATTTTGTTAGGAAATTTAGTTTTATATTTTCTTAGTATCTCAACACTAT
>JAADFB010000043.1 GCA_013153095.1 Campylobacterota bacterium
AGGTGGGTGAGCTGGCTGAAACCACCTCCCTGCTAAGGAGGCGTACCCATTGCGGGTACCGAGGGTTCGAATCCCTCCCTGTCCGCCATTTCTGCTAGACTCCTATTTCCTTCCATCTAATGCAGTTTCTGGAGGAGCATTGAGGATATGCTTGTATCTTGAGTGCTCCGTTCAGACCCGTGCGACGGGGATTAAAGGCAACGCTTCAGGGCGGGAACGCAGCAGAGCACCTTTAATCTTCGAGCGCCGCGGGTATCTGGGCGGAGTCTTTTTTTCTCTCTAAAGTAGGACTTAACTTTACCAACACTTCGTAAGCAATTGTGTGATGCTCTTTTGCTATCTCTTTTACATCTTCAAAGATACACACCTCATCTTTTTGACCTTCTAACACAATGCTATCCATACTTACGCGCCCTAAAATCTTTCCTGCAGCGGTAGTCTTTAAGGCTCTAAAAATCCCATCTGCATAACCTACATCATAACTAGAAACTACCATCTTTTGTAAAGCTACAAACTCTCCCCCATATCCAACTCTTTCCCCTTCATAAAGCGTTCTAGTTGAAATCCTTTTTGCCCAAAGGGTCAAAACCGGTTTTAAAAGGGGAGGATTAAAGATCTTATCCATCTCCAAATACCCATAAGTTGCAATTCCTACACGGGCAAACTCCCCATCTTCAACCCCAGCCCTAAATAAAGTCGCGCTATTGGAGGAGTGAAAATGAGGAAGCGGTAATCGGTTCTTAAAACAAAATCTTTTAACCTCTCTTTTAACCTCTCTCCATTTCTCCCTTTGCCAAAACAGTTCACTACTTAAATCATCTGCACTTCTATAGTGGGTAAAAACCCCTTTTAAAACTGCTTTTTGAGATAAGATCAACTCCAACGCCCTTTTTACCTCTTCCACTCTAACACCATTTCGATGCATTCCGGTATCAACTTTTAACTCTACCAAAGCACCTTTAGGAGTTTTTTTGATAGATTCTATGTCGTTTAAGGCGTAGCAGAAGTTATTAACTTTTGGGGTATCGGAAAGGATTAGGATGTAGGGGAAAAAGTTTTCAATCCTTTTAGCCTCTTTAAAATTTCTAACTACCGCCCTTTTTACTCCAAATTTTTTAGCTTCGCTCCCTATCTCTTCCAACCCGTGCCCGTAAGCGTTATCCTTTAAAACTACTGCAAAATTCCCACCACTTTTTTTATCTATGACTTTAAGATTGTGAAAGAGTGCATCTAGATTTAACTTGATGTAAGCCATATCCTATCTTTACAAACGCAATACTCTTTACCCACTCTTCCAACCAGCTCACATCTTTCAACATTGTTATTAAAGTAGTGGGAGATTCTTAAAATTAGGGGAATAGTTGATCCACCTATCTCTATTTTAGAATGAAAATCGCAAAAAAAAGCGCAAGGAGTTCCTTTAACGATAGGGGGATACTCTTTTAAAATTGTTTCGGTTTCTATTTCAAACTCTACCACTTCGCTTTTAGAGTAGGGAAGAGGTTGAGCAGTTTTATCCATCTTTTCTAAAAGAGGGGATGTTACCATACAAATGGTCGCTTTCCTATGTTCTAAAATATTTTTTAAGGTATCTTTCATTGAGCCATCTGCCTTATGTCCTATAGAAACTACAACTACAGGAGGCTCCGAAGAGAGAGGGATGAAATAGCTAAAAGGGGCAAGGTTGATAACCTCTTCCCCTTGTGTAACGATCCACGCAATAGGACGCGGAACGATACTATTACTCATAATTTTGTAACGCTCTTTTTTATCGATCTCCTCAAAATTGATAATCATATGATCCTCTCTATCTCCTCTTTTGTATTTTCTAAGATCAAAGCGATCTCCATCAATAAACCGTAATGGCGATTTGGAGGTAAAAGAAACTGTTTAGAAAGCTCATACCTATTCCACAGTTCTTCTACCTGATCGAACTCGCCACATTTTAAAGCCTCTAGTGATCGAGCAGCATTTAAAAACCCCTCAATTACGGGCAAACTCTCCTCTTCACATCTGCTTAAGAGGTCTTGAGCTATCTCGATCGCCTCTTTAAACCTTTTCTCTATTATCGTATCTAGATAGTAAAACATATAGCGCTCTACTTGAGCCATTTAACACTCCTTTAGGGTTTTGAGCTATTATATTATCACATTGAGGCTTTTTTATATCTTTTTTAATAAACTCTCAACCCTCTTTTCTAACAAGTAGCAGTCGTGACACTTTTTTAAGTAGGCGTGTAGAAGGTCTTTAGTTGTGTTGTTTTTGTGGGGAGGGAGATTTGCTTCCAACTCTTGCTCTAGGTATGCAGCGAAATCCTCATCCAGCTCTACCTCATACTCTTTTCCCTCAATTTTGATAGTTATGGTGAGTTTTTTCAAACGCTATCCTAGAAAAGATTCTTTAAAGAGAGTTTAAAATAGCTCTCTTTGCAAGTTTCTCTAAAGCTCATCAACCCTCTTTTAAGTTTTCTTTAAATTTGTTACAATTGTATCAAAAAATCGTGTAAAAGGCTTAATTTTGGCAAAATTTAAAATGGTAAGTAGATTTGAACCCGCTGGAGATCAACCTAAAGCGATCCAAGAGTTAACCCGCTCAATTAAGCAAGGAAATCGCTATCAAACGCTTTTAGGAGTAACTGGAAGTGGAAAAACCTACACGATGGCAAAAATTATTGAACAGCTCCAACTTCCAACTCTAATAATGACTCACAATAAAACTTTAGCCGCACAACTTTATAGCGAATTTAAACACTTTTTTCCATCTAATCACGTGGAGTATTTTATAAGCTATTATGACTACTATCTTCCAGAATCTTACCTACCTTCCCAAGACCTTTTTATCGAAAAAACCAGCTCTATCAATGAGGATTTAGAGCGTTTAAGAGCATCTACTACCGCTAGCCTTTTACAATATGATGACGTGATAGTAATCGCTTCTGTAAGCGCAAATTACGGTTTAGGAGACCCACGAGAATACTCTAAGATGGTGTTTAAGTTTGATGTAGGAGAAGAGGTTCAACAGCAAGCGCTTTTTTTAAGATTGGTGGATATGGGATATAAAAGAGCAACTAGTTCATTGTTAGAACCGGGGGAGTTTAGAGTTAGAGGGGATGTAGTAGATATTTTTCCCAGCTATTTTAAAGAGGAAGCTGTTAGAGTAGAGTTTTTTGGGGATGAGATAGAGAGGGTAGCATTAATTGACCCTTTAACTTCTAAAGTTAAAAAGGAACTCAAAAGTTTTACTTTATATGCTATCAACCAGTTTATAGTTGCCCAAGAGAGACTAGAAAAAGCGATCAACTCCATCCAAAAGGAGTTAAAAGAGCGTTTGGCGTACTTTAAAGCTCAAGGAAAAGAGATAGAGTACAAACGGCTCAAAGAGAGAACGGAGTTTGATCTGGAGATGTTAAAAGCTACCGGAAGCTGTAAGGGAATAGAAAATTACGCTCGCCACCTTACGGGTAAAAAACCTAATGAAACTCCATACTCCCTTTTGGATTACTTTGAGCTTAAAGAAAAACCGTATTTAGTTATCGTGGACGAATCTCACGTTAGTCTTCCACAGTTTAAAGGGATGTATAAAGGAGATCGGAGTAGAAAAGAGGTGTTAGTGGAGTATGGGTTTAGGCTTCCAAGTGCACTGGATAATAGACCCTTAAAATTTGAGGAGTTTATCGATAAGGCTCCTTATTATCTTTTTGTTTCTGCTACTCCTGGAGAATTGGAGTTAGAATTAAGTAGCACTATAGCTTCCCAAATTGTAAGACCTACTGGATTATTAGACCCTAAAATAAATCTCGCCCCTACCAAAACTCAAGTTGAAACCCTTTACGATGAGATTCAAAAGGAGGTTAAAAAGGGAAATAGGGTTTTAGTTACTACCTTAACTCAAAAGATGGCGGAAGATTTAAGTGAATATTACAGCTCTTTAGGAATAAAAACCGCCTATTTACACGCAAAAATTTCCGCAGTAGAAAGAAATGAGATTATTAGAAAGTTGAGACTGGGAAAGATAGAGGTGTTGATTGGAGTAAACCTTTTACGAGAGGGGCTTGATCTCCCAGAAGTTAGTTTAGTTGCGATTCTAGATGCCAATAAGGAAGGGTTTTTAAGAAGTGAAACTAGCTTAATCCAAACGATGGGAAGGGCGGCTAGACATCTAGAAGGAAAAGTTATCCTTTTTTGTGATGAGGTGGAAGAAAGAATGGAAATAACCGATCTAAAAGAGTTGGAAAGGCTAAATTTAAACAACTCCCTCTACAATGCGATAAAAACCACTCTACTACGCAGAAAAAAGCAAGCCGAATACAACAAAAAACATAATATTACACCCTCCCCCGTTTCCCGTCCATTAGAAGAGGAATTAAAGGAAACGCAAGAGGAGGATGAAGTAGTTTTAGAAAGTTATGATATTCAAGAAAAGATAGAGCAACTAACTCAACAGATGCACGAAGCAGCTCAACGGTTGGAGTTTGAAAAAGCGGCAAAACTTAGAGATGAGATAGAGGAGTTAAAGAAAGTTTTTAAGCCTCTAAAATCTTAAACTCCCTACTCTCCCCATCATAATATTTCACCTCTCCACTCGCTATATCGTAATACCAACCGTGTAAGAACAGCTTTCCTTGCTCTACACCTCTTTTAACACTTGGATAGGTTAAAAGGTTTTCTAGTTGAATCAAAACTGAAAGCTTTTCAGTCGCTCTTAAAAGCTTCTCCTTATCTTTTGTACCAATTTGTTTTAACGCTAACTCTTTAGCAGGATAACCTATCTTAAGCCACCGTTTTATATGGGCAAAATCAACAGTATCCGGAATCTCTTTATATAAACTCTCACAAGCTCCACACTGACTATGCCCGCAAACGATAATGTTATTGACTTTTAACACATTTACCGCATATTCTATCGCAGCGGCGGTTGCGTGGTAATCGTCATCAGGTTTAAAAGGAGGAACAAAATTCCCAATATTTCTAAAAATAAATAGGTCTCCTGGCTTTGCTCCAGTAATTAAATTTGGAACTACTCTAGAATCGCTACAACCGATAAAAAAGGTCTTAGGATTTTGTCCCTCTTGAGCCAATTTTTTAAACAGTTCTTGGTACTCTTTGAAATGGATATCTTTAAACTTTTTATAATTTTTTATTAACTCCTTTACTTCCACTTTCGCCTCCTAGCTTATTGATATTTTTAATCTATTTTAATAATATTTGTGTTAAATTTAACTTAAGGTTAAACAAAAGGGGAAGTATGAATCTTTTAGACCCAAAGCTCTATATCAATCGTGAACTTTCCTGGCTAAAATTTAATACAAGAGTTTTAGAAGAAGCTGAAGATCCTTCAAATCCTCTTTTAGAAAGGGTTAAGTTTTTAGCCATCTACGGGACAAATTTGGATGAGTTTTATATGATCCGGGTGGCAGGCTTAAAAAAGCTGTTTAAACACCATATCCGTGTAACTGGTCCTGATAAAATGACTCCTAGAGAACAGCTAAAAGCCATTAGAGAATATCTACATAAAGAAAAAAAACGGGTAGAAAAAGATTTCTTTACCCTTTTTGAAGAGCTAAAAAAAGAGGGGCTTTTTTTAAAAGAGTACGATGAGTTGGAAGATGGAGAAAAGGAGAGAATAGATCGCTATTTTTACACTAACCTTTACCCTGTAATCGTTCCCATCGCAGTGGATGCCACCCACCCTTTTCCCCACCTCAACAACTTAAGTTTTGCTCTAGCATTAAAACTTGCAGATACTTCCAATCCAAAAAATAGTAAATACGGTTTAGTTAGAATACCTAGAGTGTTACCTAGATTTGTACATTTAGAAGATAATACCTATATCCCCATCGAAACTATCGTTCAAGCTCATATCGACTCTTTATTCCCCGGTTATCACGCAATCTCGAGTACCCCTTTTAGAGTGACTAGAAACGCAGATATTGAGATTGAGGAGGAGGAAGCAGACGATTTTATGGAGCTACTGGAAGAGGGATTAAAACTTAGAAGAAAAGGGGAGATTGTTAGATTGGAGATTGGGGTAAGTGCAAAAGAGGAACTGGTAGAGTTTTTAAAATCCCACCTTTTAATTCAAGATGAGGATATTTATCGCTATAAAATTCCTTTAAACTTAGGAGGACTTTGGCAAATAGCTTCTAATAAAAACTTTCCTCATCTCCTTTTTGAACCTTACACTCCTAAGGTCCCACCTCCACTAGATAGCACCGATGACATTTACACCGTGTTAGACAATCAAGAAATTCTTCTTTATCACCCTTATGAGAGTTTTGAACCGGTAGTTAAATTTATCGCAGATGCTAGTAAAGACCCAAATGTGTTAGCAATTAGGATGACCCTTTACCGAGTGGGAAAAAACTCTCCCATAGTTAAAGCGTTAATCGATGCGGCCGAGAGCGGAAAACAGGTAACCGCGATGGTGGAGTTAAAAGCAAGATTTGATGAGGAAAATAACTTAATTTGGGCAAGAGAGTTAGAGAAAGCTGGGGCGCATGTAATTTTTGGAATTCCTGGATTTAAAGTTCACGCTAAAATAGCCCAAGTGATAAAACAGGAAGGAGAGAAGTTAAAACAGTATGTCCATATCGCTACCGGAAACTATAACCCTTCCACCGCTAGAATCTACACCGATGTTAGCTTCTTTACCTCAAATAAAGAGATAACCGAAGATGCTACCCGTTTTTTTCACTTTTTAACCGGTTTTAGTAAAAAAACCAAACTTTCAACCCTTTATATCTCCCCTTTTCAGATAAAACCAAAACTTCTTGAACTTATCCAAGCGGAAAAGGAAAAAGGTACTAAAGGCCACATAATTGCTAAGATGAACTCTTTAGTAGATCAAGATGTGATTGTAGCGTTATATCAAGCTAGTATGGCAGGAGTTAAGATAGATTTAATTGTTAGGGGAATCTGTTGCCTTAGACCAAAAGTTGAAGGGGTAAGCGAAAATATTGAGGTTATTTCAATTGTTGGAAAATATTTAGAACACGCTAGAATTTTCTATTTTAAACACTCCAATCCAAAAATATTTATCTCCAGTGCGGACTGGATGCCTAGGAATTTGGAGCGAAGAATTGAGTTGATGACTCCAATTTTTAATAAAGAGCTTTCAAATAAACTTTTGGATATTCTCTCCATTCAACTAAAAGATAATGTAAAAGCTAGGGTGTTGATGCCGGATGGAAATTATGTAAAACGAACTCCAAGAGGAAAAAGGGCTATCAATTCTCAGCTGTGGATGGAGGAGTACGCTAAAATCTTTTATGAGAATTCTCAAAAAAGTACCACCTCAAAAGCTAAAAGATTGGCTTTAAGACTTTTAAAGGAGAGTTGATGATTTTAAGGTATAAAGAGTGGTTTCCAAAATGGAAAGATAGAACCTGGTTCGCTCCAGATAGTACAATTATTGGGAATGTGGAGTTTGGCGAGGATTGTTCGGTTTGGTTTGGGAGTGTGATTAGGGGAGATGTCCACTATATCAAAATTGGAGATAGAACCAATATCCAAGATTTAACGATGATTCACGTAACCCACTATAAAAAAAGCGATATGAGTGATGGGTATCCTACAATAATTGGAAACGATGTGACAGTAGGACATAGGGTTATGTTACACGGATGTATAATCGAAGATGCGTGTTTAATCGGTATGAACTCTACGATTTTAGATGGGGCGGTAATTGGAAAAGAATCGATTGTGGGAGCTGGAGCGTTGGTTACTCAAAATAAAAAGTTTCCTCCTCGATCTTTAATTTTAGGGGCGCCTGCTAGAGTTGTAAGGGAATTAAGCGATAAAGAGGTGGAAGAGCTTTATGCAAGTGCAAAAAGGTATGTAAACTTCAAAGAGCAGTATAGAAATAACATAAGGTAAAATTATCACTAAAATAATCCCTGATTATAGAGCTTAATTTAAAGAATTAGATTGTGCGTTTTATAATTTTTTTTTAAAGCTAAAAGGTTTATAATATACTGCGTCTAAATTTTTCAAAGGGGCAAGCTATGGCAAGAATTGTAGTGTTAGGGGCAGGTGTCTCTGGACATACCGCTGCTACTTTTGCAAAACATTGGCTTGGAAAGAAGCATGAGGTAGTAGTGGTATCTCCTAACAGCAAATGGAACTGGATTCCGTCCAATATTTGGGTCGGAGTTGGGCAGATGACGCCTGATGATGTAACTTTTAGGTTAGCTCCCGTGTATGAAAAAGCGGGGATCGATTTTAAACAAGCTAAGGCGATCTCTATCCATCCTGAAGGGGATAAAGAGCATAAAAAGCCGTTTGTAACAATTGAGTATACCGATCCAAATAAGGTTGGAGCTGTTGAAAAGGTTGAGTACGATTACCTAATTAACGCAACAGGTCCTAAGTTAAACTTTCAAGCGACTCCTGGACTTGGACCCGATGCGGGAAATAGTCTTTCCGTTTGTACCTATCTTCACGCTGCTGAAGCTAACCACCATCTCCAAAACGCTATCGAGCGGATGAAAAAGGGAGAGAAGCAAAAGTTCTTAGTTGGAACTGGACACGGACTTTGTACCTGTCAGGGAGCGGCGTTTGAGTATATCTTTAACATTGAACACGAGCTAAATAAAGCGGGAGTTAGAGATAAAGCAGAAATTAAGTGGATCTCTAACGAGCAGTTTTTGGGAGATTTTGGAGTTGCAGGGGTACACCTTAAATGGGGAGGACATATCGTTTCAAGTAAAGTGATGATGGAATCCCTTTTTACAGAGAAGGGTGTAGATTGGATAACCGGCGCCCATGTAAAAGAGGTTCAAAAAGGCAAATTGCAGTATGAGCTTTTAGATGGAAGTGAGGGTGAAGAAGATTTTGATTTTGCGATGTTGATTCCTCCTTTTAGCGGAGTTGGGTTAAAAGCGTTTGATAAAGAGGGGAACGATATTACTAGTAAGGTGTTTGCTCCAAACGGGTTTATGAAAGTTGACGCAGATTATACCCAAAAACCGTTTGAAGAGTGGAAAGCAAGCGATTGGCCAAAAATTTATCAAAACCCCGATTACAAAAATATGTATGCGGTAGGAATCGCCTTTGCTCCACCTCATCCTATCAGTAAACCGGCAAAATCTCCAAACGGAACTCCTATAACACCTGCACCTCCTAGAACCGGAATGCCATCAGCAATTATTGGTAAAGCGGTCGCTAGAAACATTGTAGAGATGATTGAAGGAGAGAGCGATAGACCTAGACACACCGCATCTATGGCTGAGATGGGAGCGGCGTGTGTAGCTTCTACCGGTAAAGGATTGTTTGATGGTAGTGCGGTAGCATTAACCGTTTATCCAGTAGTTCCAGATTATGAGCGTTATCCAGGAACTGGACGAGACCCCGAATACACGTTTGGGGAGGTTGGGCTAGCAGCTCACTGGATCAAGCATATCTTGCACCATATGTTTATGTGGAAAGCTAAATTAAGATTTGGATGGACTTTAATCCCTGAATAGGAGAGAACTATGGCAAAAAATTATATAGAGGTTCAAAAAAGTATCAGCCCTTATGATAATAAAACCTTTGGGACGATGGTTCCGGGTCCTTTTCAACGGTTTTTAAGAAAATGTATTTTGTGGCAGTTTATCCGTTTTATCGTAATTAATCTTAAGATGTTAAGGGTTGTGGCTAAAAGTCACCATTAGGGGCTTTAGCCCTCCCAGCAAAGGGAGAAGATGATCTTAAAATACCCCGATCCTACCCTTTTACAAATCTCTGGATATGTTCGCCACTTTGACGATGAGTTAAAAGAGTTGGTAAACACTCTTATAGCCACCGCCAAAGAGCATAATCTAAAAGCTTTAGCTGCAATACAGATAGGTATCCCTAAAAGAGTGGTTGTACTGGAGAAAGGGGGAAACTTTATTCCCTTGATCAATCCAACCATCTTTGCCCACTCTGGAAAGCTATTTCTTTCTAAGGAAAGAGATGAAAGTTTACCAAATGTGGAAGTTGAAGTTAAACGGTTTCCAATAGTAAAAGTGATGTATCAAGATTTGGAAGGGAAAGAGGAGTTCTTAAAAGCTCAAGGGGAGGAAGCCGTTTTGCTTCAGCGGAAAATTGATATGGTCTTTGGCGGAATGCTATTTGATAAACTCTCCCAAAAAGAGCGAAAAAAATTTTTTAAAGAGTACGGTTTTATAGATACCTGCCCTACCTATTTTGTAAAGGATAGAATCTTAGCCTTTTTGAGAATAGGTTTAACTTTACACGCCTTAGCTTTGCTCCTTTCCTTTTTTATCTCTTTTAGCCTTCCCTCTTTAACCCTTTTTTTGCTAGAGAGTTTTATTTTACTTTTTTACGCTTTTTACGCTAGGTATGAAACCAAAAAGTATAAAAACTGTACCTCTTGTCAAAACGCCAACATTATTGGCACGGTAGGAATCTATTTTGCAGTAATTTTAGGATTATTTCTTCTAGGGGAAGTTTCCCCTATTTTTGAGAAAGTTTGACTTTTGTTTTGTGATGGTGATAATAGTGTTGAGGTGGTTTAGGTTTAGCGTAGATATGACCGTGTAAGGAGATACAGGAGCTGTTTAAAAAAAGGCTCATTCCTAGAGTAGTTCCAATTACGATTTTTCCAACCATAGTAAAACCCTCTTTATTTTTATTGTACCATAAACCTCATCCCAACAGCTTACACTTTTTCCAAATCCCTACAGTTGCTTCCTCTCCATATAAGACGTAATGGAGTTCATAGTAATTATTGATAACATACTCAAAATCCTCCTTTGCTTCCTCATCACAAGCTACAAGTAAAGAAGCCCCATATTTCACCTTTAAAGAATCGGGAGGTAAAAGGATAGTCTCCTCTTCATCATGATAGAGAAGAAAAAGGATTTTATTGTGCTGTTTATAGTTTGCCCTAGAGCGTCTTAACACCTCTAAATTTATCTCAATACCCTCTTTTAAAGCGTTTGCTAAAGCGTACGCTTCCTTTGGAGTGAGGGTTATCTCAAAAAGAAGTGGATTTTTACCTATTGTCGCCGATAGTTTTCCTACCAATCCCATCGCCCACCGGTTATCTTTTTTATGGATAAGTTTTATAAATCGGTTTGTTAAAGGTTTAGCGATAAAGTTGTAAGTATAATCGGCTAAAATCTTTTCCAAAATATAAACCTTATCGATCCTAGCGGATTTAAAGATGCTTAAATCTTCTACCGAGTTTTCTCTGGCAATGGTATAGATATTTGGGTTTAACTTTTTTGCAGTAGAAAGGATGGTTAAATTTATCATATCATCTTTTGTAGCAGCTATTATACACGCCGCTTCTTTAATACCAGCGTTCAAAAGTGTCTTTATATCTTCAGCATCTCCATAAATTGCGCTTTGCTTCATCTTTTTATATTCGCTCGATTTTATATCGATAAATACGTATTCTATCCCAGCTCTTTCCAACCCTTCAGCAAGCGCCCTACCCATCCTTCCCGCTCCACAAATGATATATTTTCCTTTAGGTAAAAACTCCTTCTTTCTAATTTTTAAGATATGTCCAAATACCCACACCTCTAAAAGCCAGATATAGGGAGCGGTGATCTCAAAATAGAGCCTATCGGAGATTATCTTAAAAGGGTTTTCGATATGTCTAATTCCGATATTTCTAAGATGCTCGGTGTTCTCTTTGGTAGTGGATTTGACAATGATGTTTATCTTTTTATTTAACAACTTGCACATTAAAGCGATTTTGGCATTTTTTATATCATCTTCAAACAGCACTACTACCGCCTGGCAGTTTTTTTGATGGATGCCGGCAAGTTTTAAGGTTTGAGGTTTTGTAGTGTCGGCACTAATTGCGGGAACTTCAGGGATAAAATTTTCTAACTCTATCTCCTCAATCTTTTCTTCATCTTTATCCACTACCACCGTTCTAATTCCTTCTAAACTAAGCCGTTGAATAATCTCTTTAGTTACATTGTTATATCCCAAAACGATGATAAAAGGTTCACTTAATTTTCTAACTTTAGACCTAAAGCGAGCGATCCCTAACTCTCTAGCCAACTTTTTATCTTGAATTAACGCTACAATATTTCCGATCCCATAAAACCACCCAATCACGGTTAAATAGATACAAAAGCTAACCCAAAGGCGTTGCGGATAGGTGAAGGTGTAAGGAGCCTCTCCAAATCCGATAGTAGTTGCCATATAACTTACAAAATAGAAAGCATCAAAAAAGGTCATATAGTAGGGATTACCTTGATCATCTTGGCCTGGGATCAGCGTTAATCCTAAAATGGAGATGGAAAAAGTTAAAATAATTACTAATAGCGGAGTTCGCATCCGATGGATAATGATCCAAGCGCTATTGGTTTCCATTCCCTACCTTTTAGACTTTAAGGTATCACCAATAAAAAGAAGGACTGAAACGATATTTGCCAAAAGCGCCCCTCCACTCATAGAGATAACTGCTACTGTAGCTTCTAAATTTAATCCTCCAAGTCCATATACCGCGAACGCCCATACAGTAGCCGCTCCAATTAGTTGAATATCTGCTACTAAACTTGTGGCTAACAATACTGAACCTAATTGAGTTTTATCTCCAAGTTTTAAGATGGTAGCTATTAAATTTACAATTATGGCCGCAAATAGCTCATATTTGCTATGGTAATCCAAATTTGCGGGATCGCCGTAAAAAAAACCAAAATTGGTCGTCATCGCTAAGATAAAGAAAAAGCCTGAGATCACTTTTTGAATATTCATCTCCCATTTTTCGGGACAAATGCCCCTACTTCCTCCTTTCTAAAATAGTAGTTCATCTTCACTTTTTTCTTGGGAAAAATCTAAGTCGGGTTTGGAGATGTTGGTGTAGTAGTAGATTCTATTTCCAATCGTTATACTTTCAACTCCTAGCGGAATATCAAACTGCCTTTTTAGCTCGGGATGGAGGGAATAAATTTCTTTCAAAAACGCCCCAACTACTGGAGCTGAAGCTCTACCTCCCGATTCTCCCCGTTTTAGTGGTTTATTGTTATCTTGTCCAAACCACACTACCACTTCCATGTCTGGGGTGAAACCGCAAAACCAAGCGTCCACATATTTGTTTGTAGTTCCAGTCTTTCCCGCCACCTCAACATCTTTCACTTTTGCCCTTCGCCCTGTACCTCTATTTACCACATCGCGTAAAATATCGATCATTAAAAAACTTTGAGCTGGAGAGACCAATTTATGGGCAACCTCAGGCTCTTCATAAACGATCTGGTCATCTTTATCTAAAATGGAGATTATCATTCTAGGTTCCATTCTTGTCCCGTAATTGGAAAAGAGGGTATAAAATCCCGCCAGCTCTACCGGAGAAAGGGTAACACTTCCCAGCGCTAAAGAGAGATTTCTAGGCATATTTTTAAATCCAAACCGCTCCAACTCTTGATAAATTTTCCCAAGTCCTATATCCTCCACTAAATTGATTGTGGCTAGGTTTCTAGAATGGACTAGAGCGTCTTTTAAGGTGATCTCACCTTTAAAATTTTTCTCATAATTTTTAGGTTGCCACAGTTTAACTCTTCTTCCCGCTTTTATCTCATAAGTTCTAGCTACATCTGGAATTTTGGTAAGTTGAGAGTAACCCAAATTTAAAGCGATCTGATAGATAAAAGGTTTAAAGGCAGAACCGGGTTGTCTTCTAGCCTGTGTAGCTCTATTAAAAACACTTTTTTTATAATCCACTCCTCCAACTAAGGCTAAAATTTCCCCACTCATTGGACGAAGCACCACCATCGCCCCGTTAAGTTTTGAGTAATCGTACTTTTTACCGTTTTTAAAGATTCCCCGCTTAAGGATTGCGTTATACCCTTCTAGAAGTTTCTTTTTAGCTAGGTTTTGGTATTCTAAATCGATAGTTGTATAAATTCGATAACCCCCTGTTCTAAAGTTGGGCATAAGATTTTTATATCTTCTAACGATCTCGTCCACAATGTAGGGAGCTTTGTTTTTGGTTAAAGTATCGTCGTAAACTTTTGGTTGCTCAGATATAGCTTCGCTAAATGTCTCATCATCGATCCATCCCAATTCGTGCATCCGAGTAATTACTCGATCTGCTCGTTGAATGGCTCTATCGTAATGGCGGGTTGGATCGTAATAACTTGGAGCGCGGGGAAGACCTACCAAAATTGCGATCTCTTTTAAAGAAAGGTGGGAGAGGTTTTTGTGGAAATACCCTTTTGCAGCAGTTTGAATTCCGTAATAGCCGTGTCCAAAATAGACCTGATTGAAATATCTTTCTAAAATCTCCTCTTTTGAGAGGGAATTCTCAACTTTAAAAGCTATCAAAATCTCTTTTATCTTTCTCATCAGCTTCTTTTCTCTAGTTAGCACCATATTTTTTACCAACTGTTGGGTTATGGTACTGGCACCTTCCACAAACCGCCTAGCTTTTATGTCCTTAATGATCGCTCTAAAAATCGCATCTGGATTTACCCCGTGATGCTCAAAAAACTTTGTATCCTCTATCGCTAAAAGCGCTTCTACCGCTCTAGCTGGGATATTTTCATACTTTACATACTCTCTGTTTTCTTTATCAAAGATGTTAGCTATCAGCTCCCCGTTTCGATCGTAGATTTTTGTAGTGAGTTTAGGATTGTAATCGATAATTACTTGGGCTTTAGGAGCCACCTCGTTATAAAGGGCGCTAAGGTAGTAGATCCCGTATCCTATTCCCAACGCTATTGTTACAAAAAGAAGCGTAAGGAGAATCTTTAAAGCTTTCATTCTCTAAACTTCCTATTAGCAAAATTGGATTCTATTAACATCTTCGTATACTCCTCTTTTGGATGGTTAAAAACTTCTTCCATCTTACCAGTTTCAACAATCCTACCTTTTCTAATTACGGCGATCTCTTTGCACAACTTTTTAGCACTTGCTATATCGTGAGTCACAAATAGTATCAAAAAGTTTAGCTCCTTTTGAAGAGTTTGGAACAGCTTTAAGACTTTAGTTTTGGTTTTTGGGTCTAACGCAGTAGTTGGCTCATCTAAAAGCAAAAGTTTAGGTTTTTGAGAAAGTGCCATCGCTATTACAACTCTTTGAAGCTGTCCTCCGCTAAGTTGAGGTGGATATTTTTCCAAAAAAGAGGCTTCTAAACCTACTAGTTCTAACAGCTTTTGAGCTTCTTGAGGTGGGGTAAAAAACTGGTTTTTGATTTTGGTTAGAGGGCTTAAAGAGGTAAAAGGGTTTTGAGGAACTAAAGAGAGAGTTTTTCCCCTAATTAAAGGATACTCCCAAGAGTAATCTAACTCCATCTTTAACTCTTTAGGAAGCAGTCCTAATAGCGCTTTTAACGTCAACGTTTTTCCGCTCCCACTCTCCCCAACTAAAGCAAGAGAATGAATGATCTTAAATTTAATCTCAACAATTACCTCTTTATCTGTAAATATTTTCAATTTTTTACACTCAAACATCTTAACAACCTCTTTAAATCTTCTTTACTCTCCCCAACTCTAGCTATCACTCTAATAAGAGGAGATTTGACCGTAGGAGGACGGATCGCACCAACTAAAAACCCCTCCTTAATCAACCTTTTTTGAACCTCAACCACATTTTTAATAGGAATATCTACAATCAATCCCTTTGCTTCTAAACCAAAACTCCTAATAATCTCTTGTCTAGCAATAATCTCTTGTTTGTAAAAGGAGAGGTTGGAATTGATCTCTTTTATTCCCTCAAGTGCCAAAGCTATATCCATTAAAGATAAAGCGGTAGTGTAGATAATAGGTTTAGCTCTATTTTCTAAAAAAGAGATGATCTCTTGACTAGCTAAAATGTAGGCTCCGTAACTTCCGTAAGCTTTCCCCAAAGTTCCCATCTTGATATGGTTAAAAGAGGGAGTGATATTAAAAAGGTCAAACACCCCCAAAAGCTTCTCTCCCACAACTCCACTGCTGTGAGCCTCATCTACAATTAACAAAGCCTCTTTTGCAACCTCAAAAATCTCAGGATTTAGAAGGTCTCCACTCATAGAGTAGATCCCCTCAACCGCTACTATTGCGCGTTTATAGGAGTGAGAGGAGAGTTTTTTCTTTAAATCTTTAGGATCGTTGTGGTTAAACACTACCACCTTATCCACCAATCTACTAGCTAAAATTCCACTCGCGTGGAACTCCTCATCTAGAAAGAGGGTATCCCCTTTTCTAACTAAAGCCTCAATTAGGGCTAAATTGGCTAAAAAACCGCTCCCTACAGTAATGCCGGCTTCAAATCTGTTTAGGGAAGCTAAAAACTGCTCAAATTCAAAATGCAAAGAAGTATATCCATTAACCAGCTGAGAAGCTTTAGGAGCATTGATAGGATAGGAGTAAACCTTTTGATAGGCGTTTGTAAGTAACTCTTTTTTGGAGGTTAAACCTAGATAGTCGTTAGAAGCGAAATCTTTTAAATTTGGATCGAAAAGTTCCCTTTTTCTAAATCTATTAGCTCTTTTTAGCGCCTCTAACTCTCTTTGATACACCTTAAAACCTTTGATCTAATGGCAAAATACCCTTTTTCAGGAGTTTTTTTATACATCTTTATCTCCTTTGCTAATTCAACTTCTCGTAAATAAAACCCCACAAATTGAAACAAGTTTCTAGGAGAAGAAGACCACTTTGCACGCTCAAAGTCGATCACCCTAACCCAACTTAAATCTAAAGAGTAAAGAAAATGGTGATAGCGCCCTAGCTCTTGATGGTAAACTCCCAATCTATCCAACCTATAAGACGCTTCTAAACCCAAAAGCAAAGCTTTCATTCTATCAACTTTAATAGCCTCTTTTAAAGAGAAAGAGCCTAAATATTCCATCACAATATAATCTTTTCCCACTTCAAACAGTTTTGGTGCTAAGTTGAAACTTTGTAGGTAGTTTAAAAACGCCGCCTCTTTTTTGGCATAATTGGGTTTATTCTTTTTATATCTTTTTACCACCTTCCCGTTGTTTAAAAATATCTCTCCCCTGTTACCCTCAGCTATTTTCAACAAGCTCTTTTAACCTCTCTACCCAAAGTCCCATCGCTGTCGATTCTCTCCCCACCATCTCTTGGATATACTTTTGACAAAACCCTTCTACCATACACGCCCCCGCTTTCCCCTTCCACTCCCCACTTTCTAAATATCTTTCCAACTCCTCTTTATCAAAAGGGGCAAAACAGTATCCGGTTACATCTATATCAAACACCTCTTTTTTTGAATTAGCAAAGATCATAGCCGTAATTATCTCTACACCTTTGCCACTTTGTTTTAAAAGAAGCTCTTTTGCTTGGGCTTTAGTTTTAGCTTTTCGTAAAATTTCACCCTCTACACTAACCACCGTATCAGCTACCACAATAGGAGGTTCTAAGGGATAAAGCTTTTTAGCCTGTTGAAGTTTAGCTTTAGTGACCGCTTTTACAAACTCTTTTGGTTCTTTATAAAGGGTCAAAAAGCGATCCTCATCCAGATTTATAGGTGATTGAATAAAAGGGATATTGGCCTCTTTTAAAAGTTTGGCTCTAGTTTCACTTCCGCTTGCAAGACGGATCATCTGCACACCTTGGTTTGTGTCTTAAGTCTGGAATGTTTAACACACCTCTTAACACCGTTTCTACGGTAGCGTTTTGAGTTTTAAACACCTCTTTGAGATACTCGTGAGCTTTCATCGGATCTACATGATCTCCACAAGTGAAAATATCCACCGCCGCAAACCCATATTCCGGCCAGGTGTGGATAGTTAGATGGGATTCGCTAATTACGACCACTCCACTTACCCCATACGGTTCAAAGCGGTGAAACGATTTTCCTATCACAGTAGCCCCTGCAATTTCGGCCGCTTTAACTAACGCTTTTTCAACCTTTTTTACATCATTTATCGCACCTTCATCACAGCGGTAATACTCAGCAAGAAGATGTTTTCCTAGAGATTTCATACGCGTTCCTTAAGGAGTTCTAGAGGTTGTTGGGGTATTCCCTTTAAAGGCGTTATTATACCATATCCACTTTATGCCGTTAAAGTAAATTTAAGTAAACAATTTAAGCATAAAAAACTCCTCTTTTAGAAAGTTTGCTAAAATATCAAAAAATTTCAAAGAAGGTTAAAAATGACTATTACAGAAAAGATTTTTAGTGAAAAAGTTGGAAGAGAGGTTAAAGCTGGAGAGATTGTAGAGTGTGAGTTGGATATGATTATTGGAAACGATATAACCACTCCTATCTCTATCAAAGCCTTTAGAGAAAGTGGAGCTAAAAGGTTGGCAAAGCCGGATAATTTTGCGATCGTTTTAGACCATTTTATTCCTGCAAAGGATATTGCCAGTGCAAACCAAGCAAAGATTAGCAGAGAGTTTGCGTATGAGCATAACTTAAAACATTTTTTTGATGAGAAGGATATGGGGATTGAGCACGCTCTACTTCCTGAAAAGGGGTTGATTGTTCCAGGAGACGTAATAATTGGGGCAGATTCCCACACATGTACACATGGAGCGTTAGGAGCGTTTGCGACCGGTATGGGAAGTACCGATTTAGCTTATGGGATGATTATGGGTAAAAGCTGGTTTAAAGTCCCTTCAACTATAAAAGTAGTTTTCACCGGAAAGATGGGGGAGTATGTTTATGGAAAAGACCTAATTTTAGAGTTAATTAGAAGGATTGGGGTTGATGGGGCGCTGTATAAGGCGTTGGAGTTTTGTGGGGATACGATAGACAATTTGGATATGGATGGAAGGTTTAGCTTGTGCAATATGGCGATTGAAGCTGGAGCGAAAAACGGGATTATCGCGGTTGATGAGGTAACTAAAGAGTTTCTTTCTACAAAAAATCTAGCCCGAGAACCCAAATATTTTTATAGTGATGAAGATGCAACTTATGAGAAGGTAATAGAGATCGATGTAAACGATTTAGAACCTGTAATCGCTTTCCCACACCTTCCAAGCAATGGACGCCCAATTAGCGAAGCTAGCAAAATGGATATAAAAATTGATCAAGTTTTTATCGGAAGTTGTACAAATGGAAGACTGAGCGATTTAGCTATCGCCGCAGAGATTGTAAAGGGTAAAAAGGTTGCAAAACATACCCGAATGATTGTAACCCCTGCAACCCAAACCATTCTTAAAGAGGCGGAAAAACTAGGTTATATCGATACCTTAATCGATGCGGGAGCGGTGGTTAGTAACCCAACTTGTGGAGCGTGTTTAGGTGGATATATGGGAATTTTAGGGGATAATGAGCGGTGCGTTTCTACCACTAATAGAAACTTTGTAGGAAGAATGGGAGCTAGAAGTAGCGAAGTCTATTTAGCCAACAGTGCAGTTGCGGCTGCAAGCGCAATAGCAGGAAAAATCGCAGACCCTCGAGAGGTTTAAACTCCTCTCTTGTGGCTTTTAGCCGGATGAAAAATACATACTCTACGAACTACATAACATTAAATCCAGTCACAATGGCCTCTAGCCTTAAAACTCTACCACTCTATCGATAGGAAACCGTCTAGGGTAGCTAAAATCTTTAATTTTTAGTTTATCCAAAAAAGGTTTATTAGCCATATATTCCCCAAAAATAGCTTTTTGGGCAGGAGGTAGTGTTAAAAGTTGAGTACTAAAAAAATCTCCTAAAGACTCAAAAATTGAGTAAGCGATCAACTCCTCTTTTGCTTCTGCAATAATAAAACTCATAATGGAGCTATAAAAACTTTCATAATCAAAATTTTTATCTACCAATCTACAATCAATACTCAACCCGCCCTTGCCTTTATATCGCATCGATAAAAGGTTTAACTCCTCAAAAGAGTCAACTCCTAAAAGTTTTCCCGCTTTTATTAAAAAATCTTTCTCTTCTAAAAACTTTTCAAACCTATTAGGAAACTTCTCCTTAAATTTTAATGAAACCTTTTTAACCCCTTTAAACTCCACCTCTTTAAACCTAAACACCTCTTTAACTTGGTTAGAATTTGCGATATAAAATCGAGGAAGAGAGGTAAAATATAAACTTGCGATCTCTTTTTGGTTTTGAAGTAGACAGTTGGTATAGACCTTTCCTAAATCCAGCTGTACGATGTTGTTATGCTCAATCGGTTCTTTTTTAAAAGTGTAGATGGTAGAAGCTGTAACCTCTTTAAATTTTTCAACCTTATCGATCACCCCTTCATACTGTAATAACTCTCCAAAAAGAACGACTTTTTTAGAACTTACTCTAACTGGGTAGGGAATCTCTTTAAAAAGCTTTTTCCCTTTGTGGATAAACAGTTTTGGAGATGGATAAAAACTTGGGGTTAAATCAAAATCACATTTTAAAGAGTAATCTTTGATCTCTTCATCAAAATAGATCACATCTTCCCCTAACGCCACCAACAGTAAAAATGTAAACCCATCATACGCTCCTACCCCTTCAACATCCTCTTTAGAAGCAAGGTAAAGAAAAGGTCGTTCTATGCTAAAAAGGGCTGCTGGATCGCAATTAAATAGGGTAGAAGGTTTGAGTAAAAGAGCTTTTGCATTGGGATGATAGTTTTTAAAAAACCGTTTATAACCTCTAAAGGTTTTAATTACAACTTTTTCACCCTGCTGGATCGCTTTAGCTAAAAGTTTAAATATCTGTTTATATTCACTAGATTCATTAGCGTAAAATTCTTTGTTTTTTCCTGTAAGTTTGATAGGGATATTGCACTGAGTACAACTAATTAGTTCAAAATCTTTTCTAAAAGGGTTACTTTCTTTTTCTGCTATACAATCTGGGCAGGGTCTAAAGATGGAAAGGAGAGAGTTTTCCCGGTTGTAAGGATAGGAAAAAAGAAGCTGAGCTTGCGTTCCACAGGAGTTACACATCGTAAAAGGGTAAAAGTAACGTCTAGAGGAAGGTTCTACCATCTCTTTTAAGCATCGAGGACATAAGAAAAGATTAAAGGGAATAGTTTTTTTAAACTCCTCCCCTTCTAACTCCTTTACAACCTCAACCCCTTCAAAGAAGAGGGAGTTAAAAATCTCACCTTCCAATCTCTTTAAAAACTCTTCACTCGATTCTAGATAGATAGTGTGGGGAGTATAAAAAAGTTTAATCTCCTCTTTAAAAAATCTAGCAGTATCTAAGATTCTTTGAGCAAAATACTCCTGCCCTATCTTAAATTTTATCCTCATCTTTGCTCCATTGAGGGGTTAGCGTAAGCGGAAATAATTTTTTCCAACGGTATCTCTTTTCTGTTTTTTTGGTAGCTAACCCCCTCTTTTTGAAGTTCTTTTAAGACCTCCTGATAGAGTAAAGGAAAAGCTTTTTTTATCTGGGGAGTTAGGTTTATCTCCACACTCTCAATATCTTTAGGAACTACTCCTATCACATTAACTTCTGCCATCTCTTCTAAAAGGGAACAGATTTCTAACATCTCTACAACCTCAACCTCGTGGGCTGTTTTTCTGTAAGCTCCAAGTCCCAACAAAGCTTTTGCGGGAAGATTGTAAATAGCTCCCGGTCTATCCGTAACGGAGACGGTATCGATAATTATCACCTTTTTATACTCTTGGTAATATCTCATCAGCTTAAATCCAAGTGTACCACCGTCTATAATCTCAATTTCCGGGGAGAAGGAG
>JAADFB010000081.1 GCA_013153095.1 Campylobacterota bacterium
TTCAAGCGGTTAGCAAAGGTAAAGATGCTTTAGCCAAAGTTGTGGTAAAAGTTAAATTTGATGAAAATAAACCTCCAGTTATTGGACACGGGTTAAGTATCGATACGATGATTGCTAGTGCAAAGGCGTATGTGGGAGCGTTAAATAGTTATATCTCGATGAAAGATTTTTTACAACGCAAAGAGGAAGAAGAGATTTAAAACTATGAAAAAGAGAGCTGTATTAATCTATCTATTGGTAGCGTATCTGTTTGCGGTAATTACTCGTTTCTCTTTATATTTTGTTGCCTCCTCAAATGAGGATTTTGTGTATGAAGGGAAAGTTATCTCTATTTGGACTCCCGACGCGGGGTTATATGGATTTTATGCCAAAAAGCTTTTAGAGGGAGATTCTTTAACTTTTAACCAAGACACCGCTTTAGGACATCTGCTTTACTGGGTAGTTAAGTTGTTAGGAGTAGATTTAGATACAGCTCTCTTTACCCTTCCAGCTTTTTTAGCTTCTTTAATTGTAGTGCCAATAATTTTAATTGGATGGGAACTTAAATTAGGTGAGGTGGGTTTTTTAAGCGCCCTAGCTTCTTCTATCGGTATGAATTACTATTTTAGAACCCATCTAGGTTACACCGATACCGATATATTGAATTTTGTGTTTTTCTTTTCTATCTTGTATGGCTACATCGCATTAGCTAATAGAAAAGAGCTTCTATTTTCTCTTTTAATTGTGGTGTTGGAGATTCTTTTTAACAGTTGGTATCACTCCGCATTACCTTTAATGGCTGGGTTATGGGTCTTTTTTGTAGGCTATTTGTTAGTTTTTGATAGAAAAAATAATACCGCCTTTTTAGGGGCGTTGATAGCTTTAAGTGGACTGGTACCTGTAGGAGTAGGATATAAACTTCTCTTAGCTTCAGCTCTTTTCCTCCCTGCTTATTTTTTACATTCCAAACTAAACCCCCGCTATATTTTAGCTTTATTTGTAGTGGGAGGAGTTGTAGGTGCGTGGATTGGATATAAGTATCAAGTTTTTGATAGGGCTTTCGATTATTTAAATAAAAAAAGCTATTATGTAGTCAAAGATAAAAATGGAGAGGAGATCCGTTTAGAGGCAACTTTAAAAACTGTATCGGAAGCTAAAGGAGTTTCTCCAAAAAGTTTTGTTACTTATAGTAGTGGAAACTTTTTTATCTTCTTGATAGGGGGGATTGGACTAACACTACTAGTATGGCGTTATAAAGTTGCTACATTATTGTTACTTCCTTATCTTATTGGGGTTTTTTCTTTAGAAGCGGGGGTTAGGTTTACAACTTTTGCCGTGCCTGTGATAGTTTTTGGAGCGGTCTATCTTTTCTATTTTTTATATCAAAAACTCTCCCCTCTTCTAATAAGATTTTTGGAAAAAAAAGAGATAACAAAAAAAGAGCTTCTAGTAAAAACTTTACTCTTTTATTTTCCATCTCTTACGCTTCTAGGATACTATCTCCATATCCTTAATAACTATAACCATCTTCTTTCACCCTTTTTTAAGCAGGGGGAGCTCGCGGCAATAAAAGAACATCTAAACACTCCCCAAAAAGGGTATATTATAACCTGGTGGGATTACGGGTGGCCACTATGGTACTACACCAACAAACGTACTATCATAGATAACGGTAAACACCACTACGATAACTATGTAGTAGCAAAAACTCTTTTCTCTTTTAATCCCCGTTTTGTGGCAAATATAGACCGTTTTTTTATTGAGGAGTATGATAAAATTTATCCCTGGGCGGTGCTTCCTTATGTAACTAAAAAATACCATTTTGGAAGGTTACTTTACTCCTTGTATACTGGAAAAATAAAACTTCCTCCTAAAAAGAATGAGATCTACTACTATTTTGATGATAGAATAATCTTAAAACTTCCTGTAATTGAAAGATTTTCCCACCGAAAACGGGTAAGGCAGCGCGCTTTTGTCTGGACAACTTTATTGTACAGTTACGATTTAGAAAAAGGGGAAGTTAAAGGGAAAGGGATACGGATCGATTTAAATAAAGGTTTTCTTTACGCTAAAGGCAAAAAGAACAGTTTTGGAAGACTTATTTTCCACGATGGAGAAAAGATTGTAAAATCTTACAAATTTAGAGATGAAGATTATGTCCTAATAATCTATAAAAACCGTTATATCATTGGAGCTTATAGGTATATGCACAGTTTCTTTTTTCAAGCATTTTTCTTAAACAATTTGGATAGAAACATATTTGAAACCCTTCACTACTCAAAAGATGCTAAAATCTTTAGATTAAAAGGAATTTAGTTTAGATTTATGCACGAATATTCTATTGTTCAAAGTCTATTGGAAATAATTGAAGAGAATGCAAAAAGACATAACGCTAGAGCGATAAAAAAAGTGGTGGTAAAGATTGGAGTCCTAAGTGGAGTAGAACCTCATCTTTTGGAAATAGCCTTCAACACTTTTAAAGAGGGAACGATCTGTAAAGATGCCCTTTTAGAGATTTTAATTCAACCCTTAGTTGTAAAATGTAAAGAGTGTGGAGCTATAAGTGAATTTGAAGTGAAAAACCTTTTTTTTGAGTGCAAAGAGTGTAAAGGGATAGATTTAGAAGTTTTAGACGGAGAGGAGATGATTTTAATGAGTTTAGAAATGGAGGAGTAGATGGATTTAGATTATGTGATCACTTTGATAGAGCAGATGTTAAAAACCGCCTTGGTGGTAGGTTCTCCTATCTTAATTAGCGCTTTTGCGATAGGTATGATTGTAAGTATTTTCCAAGCCGCAACCCAGATTCAAGAGATGACTTTAACTTTTATCCCTAAAATTGTAGCAGTTATTTTAACTTTAATCGTATTTGGATCGTGGATGTTTACGGTATTAAGCGATTATTTTAAAAACACCTTTGAACAGATAAACCTAATCCTTAGATGATTCTAACTCCCCAAGAAGCTATCCTAGTAGCCTTAGCTACAACTAGAGTAATTGCCTTACTGATGGCGTTTCCCTTCTTAAACAGTAACTTAGTTCCTTTGAATGTGAAAATTTTTCTTGTCCTTTCTCTCTCTTTCTGGTTGATAAAGGAGTTACATCTAGAAACCTCAACCTCCTTTAACTTCTCTCTTTTTTGGTTTTTAGGAGCCATTACAAAAGAGTTACTGTTAGGATTTAGTGTAGGATTGATAGCTAACATCTATATCGCCGCCTTTAGCTATAGTGCAGAGCTAATTAGCTACTTTATGGGATTTACCGTAGCAAACCTTTTTGATCCAACTTATGGACAAGTTTCCATCTTGAACAAGTTTTTCATTTTACTCTTTTACCTCCTTTTTTTTGTAAGTGATGCGTATTTGTATTTTATCTCCGCAATAGCGTTGAGTTTACAAACTATACCTTTAGGTTTAGTACCTATTGAGGGGGAATTATGGAAGTTTATTTTAGAAATAAGTGGAAATCTTTTTAGTATTGCGTTTAAATTGGCGTTTCCCTTCATGTTAATTTTATACCTTTTAAACATCTCTTTAGCGTTAGTAAATAGGTTGATCCCTCAAATCAATGTGTTTATAGTTGGACTTCCCGTACAAATTTTTGTAGGAATAGCCGCTTTATTGGTAGGAGCATCGGTAATCGTTTATGGGGGAGTTAATTTTGTACAACGGATGGGAGAGGATTTTCTTTATCTTATCAAGCAGTTGGGTTAAAAATGGCTAAAGATCCTTCAAAAACGGAAAAGGCGACCCCCCGTCGTAGAAAAAAAGCTAGAGAAGAGGGACAGGTCGCTAAAAGTCCTGAAGTTGCTATTAGCGCTTCTTTAGTTACAGTATTTTTACTTTTTATGGTTTATTTTCCTTATGCTTTTAAAAAGTTATGGGGATTTTATGTAGCTTTTTTCTCCGACCCTTTTTACTATCTCCCTTCCAATAGTTCCAACTCCTTTTGGGAAGTTTTAAAAACTTTAGGTTATCTAGTTGCCCCTATATTTCTTCCTTTGCTAGTAGTAGGAGTATTAGCCAATATCGCCCAGATAGGCTTTTTATTCTCTCCAAAAACTTTAATGCCTAAGTTGGAAAAGATAAATCCTATTAGCGGATTGAAAAGAATCTTCTCTTTAAAAACACTTTTTGAACTTTTTAAAAACCTTCTTAAACTAGCTATTGCGTTAACTATCTCCTACTTTTTGGTCTCCTATCTGTTAAAAGATGTATTTAAATTTGCAACTACCTCTATTAGCACTGATGCATACACCCTTTTAAAATACACCCTCATTATGATTTTAGGTTTTGCCGCCCTCTCAATTCCTATCGCTGGGTTGGATTTCTTTTTTAAACGGTATGAGTATGAAGAAAATATCAAAATGAGTAAAGAGGAGATCAAAGAGGAACAAAAGCTTTACGAGGGAAATCCCCAAATTAAAGCTGCAATTAGAAAAAAGATGAGAGAGATGAGTTTAAGCAGGATGATGGCAGAGATCGCAAAAGCGGATGTAGTAATAACCAACCCTGAGCATTACGCAGTAGCCTTACAGTATGAAAGGGGAAAGATGCACGCCCCTAGAGTTATTGCAAAAGGGGTAGATAAAGTTGCTCTTAGAATCAAAGAAGAAGCCAAAAAACACAATATTCCCATTGAAGAAAATCCTCCTTTAGCCAGAGCATTATATCAAAGTTGTGAGATAGGAGATTTTATCCCCGAACATCTTTACCAAGCGATCGCAAAAATTTTTGCAAAGCTTTACAGAGAAAAAGGGATGAAATAAGTTTTTATTGAGTATAATTATCTCTCTACAACCCTCTTCAGCTATAAAAAAATTTGATAAAATTTCATAAAAAGGACGCCTTTGGACTACTTTAAACTTGCTGCTAAATATGATACCCCTTTGTATGTATACGACTTTGACAAGATCGCTAAAAATTACTTGGCGTTAAAAGAAGCGTTCAAAGCTAGGAAATCCCTAATCGCTTACGCCCTAAAAGCAAACTCCAATATGAGTTTAATCAAGATGTTAGCCAATTTAGGAAGTGGGGCGGATTGTGTAAGCATTGGGGAGATAAAAA
>JAADFB010000002.1 GCA_013153095.1 Campylobacterota bacterium
ACGGTCTTGGTTTGGGATAGAATTAAAGATTAAATGACAAAAAAATAACTAAAATTTAAGGAAACTTTGTTATAATTTTCAGTGTGAACCAAAATTTTGCGAAAAAAGGAGCATCCTATGAAATTGGCAAAATTGAGCTTAGCCGCAATAATGGCTCTGAGCGTTAGTGCTTTCGCAGATGTTGAAAATGTAAAATTTAGCGGAAATGCTAAGCTTTTTTACGGTACTAACGATATAGACCCTAACGATCTTTTTGATCAAAAAAACTCCTACGGGCAAGCGGCGGCAACAGTAGGAGTTACTGCAGATTTGGCTGACGGAGTGGCTGGAAAACTGAGCGCTATTGGGCTCTCAACTTTGGGCTTAGAAAATAACTTAGTTTCTTCTACTTGGGCGGCTCACGAAGGTGGAGTTGATGCGCAATGGTGGGTAAATGAGGCTTGGTTAGCTAAAACGTTTGGAAATACAACTTTTAAAGTTGGACGACAAGAGCTAGATACTCCGTTAGCTTTTAGTGAAAAGTGGAATATTGCAGCTAACAGCTTTGATGCGGCAGTTGCACTAAATAATGACCTTCCAGATACAACTTTAGTAGCTGCGTGGGTAGGTAAAGGTAACGGTGCAACTGGTGGAAGTGTAGTTAGAGGAATCACTAACGGAACAGACCCTTTTAGAACCTATGGAACAGCGATCACTAACGCTTATGGTCTTCCAAACAGCAGAGCAGAGGGAGCTTACGCTTTTGCAGCTGTTACAAAGATGATCCCAATGACTACTGCACAAGCTTGGTACTATAATGTATCCAATTTAGCAGAAGCGTGGTGGGTTCAAGCGGACGCTAAGCTAGATGATTTTGTTCCTGGATTAATTGGTGGACTTCAATATGCAAATATCGATCCCGATCTTTCTGGACTGGACACTTCTCAAGCGTGGGGAGTTAAACTAGGATACGATCTACAAGGGGTTAAGTTAACAGCTGCGTATACTCAAACAGATGAGGATGGAGTTATTAATATCGCCAATACCGCGACTGGGGCTAGTAAAGGTTCTCAATCAAAACTTTATACCGATGCTTGGTGGAACTATGGATATGTAGGTTTACCAGATACAAGCTCCTATATGATCTCTGCTGGGTATGATATGGAAGATATTGCCGATTTCTATGCTCAATACACAAACGCAGATACCGGTAAAAATAATAGCGATTTAACGGAGTTTACTTTAGCGGCTAGCAAACCTGTAGGAAACTTGGATGCTACTGTAGCATACGTTTATACCGACGCAGATGATCAAAATAACGGAAGTAGCTACAACACAGTTCAAGTTTACTTAACCTACAACTTCTAATTGGGGTTTTGGGTTTTTACCCAAGCCCCTCCTCAACCCTTTTTAAACTCTTCTACGGTACAATTTAGTTTTAAGGAATCTATTATGAAACAGCTTACTATTCTCTTTTTTTTAAGTTTTTTCCTATTTGCAGGGGAATATATTACCCTTGATAATGGAAAAGTTATCCTTTTAAAACCTGATGGAACTTGGCAAGAGGTGCAGGTGGTAAAAAAAGGGGGAGAGACTATCGCTATAAAACCTGATGGGACTTGGGAAAAAATAGAAGCTAACAAGATAGAAGCCGCAAATAAACTAGAAATGGCGGTGGATAAAAAGTATAAGGATAATCCTCTAGTACAAACCTTAATAGGAAAATGGAAAGGTGACGGGATAAGCTATGAGTTTACTTTAGATACTGCAACGATGAAAAAAAGAGAAGGACACACCAACCGGGTAATTAGTGGAAAGTGGAGTGTAGAAAAAGTAGACGAACCTAATAGATTGGTTGTAGTGAATATCGCAGAAGGGGCAAGATTAGGTTTTTTAACCTTTGGAGGAGATATTAGAAAACTTAGGGTTATGAGTAAAGATACAATCATTGACGAGAGTGAAAGACTTGAAGGAAGGATTTATACACTTCATCGGGTACAATGAAAAAGTTGATTTTTAAAAAGCTACTTTACTTAGTAGGAATGTTGCTTTTGATCTCTTTTATCTCCTTTTTTGCAATTCATCTAGCTCCTAACTCTTTCTTAAGTGCTGGTGAGTTAAATCCAAACATCACTCCCGAAACGATACAACATCTAAAAGAGGTGTACGGCTTAGATAAACCGCTCTACCTTCAATATCTCTCTTGGCTTTGGGCTATGTTGAGGTTGGATTTTGGAGTCTCTTTTGCTAGCGGGAAGCCGGTGATTGAAGAGATAGGAGATCGCATCTGGGTAACACTGGGAATAAACCTAATTTCGATGATAATAACTTTTCTATTAGCCTTTTATCTAGGAATAAAATCTGCCATGAAAGAAGGAGAGCTGTTTGATAGAGTTGTAAAAAACCTCTCCTTAATCTCTTTTTCGATGCCTTCTTTCTATTTAGCGTTACTGTTAATCTTATTTTTTTCAGTAAATTTAGGGATTTTTCCTATAGCAGGATTACACTCTTTGGAGCCCAAAGAGGGGATAATGTTCTATCTAGATATGTTGTGGCATCTAGTGTTACCGCTGTTTGTGATAGTATTTGTAAGTTTTGGAACCTTAACTCAATATATTCGATCTTTAACCTTAGAGATTTTAAAAAGCGATTATATCTTTTTTGCCAAAGCTAGAGGGGTTGAGGAGAGGAGAATTATAAAGTATCTCATCCTCCCCAATTTAAAACCTCCAATCATTACTCTTTTAGGACTTTCACTTCCGGGAATTGTAGGGGGAAGTGTAATTTTAGAGTCGATCTTCTCAATCAACGGAATGGGCCTTCTTTTTTATCAGTCCGCCTTAGCTAGAGATTATCCGGTAATTATGGGAATTTTAATAATTACCGCCTTTTTAACCCTTTTAGGAAATATTTTAGCAGACCTAGCTCTTGCAAAGTTAAACCCCTTCGCTACTCCTTAAAAAGATCGTGAAGGGTGATTTTAGGCGTTTCTTGGGTTTTCTCTTCCCCTAAGAGTTTCTCCTCTTTCCTCTCTTTCTCTACCAGCTCTATCTCATATCCAGTTAACATCGAAGCTAAACGGATATTAATTCCATTTTTTCCTATCGCTTTAGATTTTTGATCGGGAGGTAGGGTTACTATCGCTTTATCCCCTTCAATCTTAACCGCAGTAATAATTGCTGGGCTTAAACTTCTAGCTACAAACAGCTCTGGGATTGGGGAGTATTCGATGCAATCGATATTTTCGTTGTTAAGCTCTTTACTAACCGCATTAATTCTAACCCCTTTAACTCCTACACAAGCTCCTACCGGATCGATTTTTGGACTGTGAGAAGTTACGGCAACCTTTGCCCTCTCTCCAGGAATTCTAGCAACCTTTTCGATACTAACTAAACCATCCTTAACCTCTGGAACCTCTAGTTTTAAAAGCTCCTCTAAAAATTTGGGAGTGGTTCTAGAAAGCTCTAAATGTATTCCATACACCTTATCGATAATCACTCTTTTTAAGATAGCCTTTAACACCTCTCCTGTAGTAAACTTTTCTCCTTTAATCCTATATCTTCGCGGAAGAATCCCCTTTACCTCATCAATTTCCACGTAAGTGTTCTCATCCTCATCCACTCTTGTTACCGTCCCGCTAATGATTGTTCCCACTTTTTGTTTATATTTGTTAAAAAGTTGCTCTTCGATTAAACGTTGGATATGGTACTCTATCTCGTTATGGAGTCGCATCGCCGCCGTTCTTCCTAGCTTTTTAAAATCTACTTCATACCGTAGCTCATCCCCAACTTCCACATCGGGATCGATCTCTTTTGCTTCACTTAAACCGATATAGCGTTCCGGATTTTTATCTTTTGCTTCCTCATCGGGAACTACTGAGATTTTTTGATAAACCTCCATTTTTTTACTCTTTTCATTAAGTTCAGCTTCAAACTCCAATTCTTCACCCAAGATTCTTTTAGCAGTCTTTTCAAAAGCTCGTTTTATAGCTTCTGTCACTTTTTCGACACTTAAACCCTTCTCGTGGGCAATAGACTCAATAATATCCATAATCTTTTCCATTCTCTTCTTTCCTTTAAAGTGTTTGATTTGTAGTTTTAGTGGAGATTGGAGGTTTTATAATTTTACAAAAATTTCTCTTCAATCAAGTTGAATCTTAATTTAGCTGTACCAGTTTTTGATATAATTGCAAATTACCAAATTTGGCTCTAGACTCGGTAAAGAGGGGATTTAAAAACCACTAAAGGGATAGAATGGAACTAAAGTTAGCCAGAGAAGAGCTTGGGGCAAAACCAAAGCCTATAAAGCTGGAGGAGATTGAGGAGGCGGTTAGAAAAGAGGGAAATAAGATATTTTATTTTGATAGAGAAAATTCCCATAAAGATTTAATGGAGATGGTAGATTATTTCGAGGAGAGAGGATTTAGCGTCTATTTTAGAACTCTTAAATATGGACTTAGCGAGCAAGATTATATCTATGAGGTGCATATTTTAACATGAAAAAACAGCTTTATATCCAAACTCTAGGCTGTGCTATGAATGTACGAGATAGTGAGCATCTAGTTGCTGAATTAAAAGAGGAGTATGATTTAACCTTCAACCTAGAGGAAGCGGATTTAATCTTAATAAACACCTGTTCAGTAAGGGAAAAACCTGTTCATAAGCTCTTTAGTGAAGTAGGATATTTTAACAAGGTAAAAAAAGAGGGCGCAAAGATAGGGGTGTGTGGTTGTACCGCCAGTCACTTGGGAGAAGAAATTATAAAAAAAGCCCCTTATGTAAGTTTTGTACTGGGGGCTAGAAATGTAAGTAAGATCAAAGAGGTGATAAAAAAAGAGGGGGCGGTTGAGGTAGATATTACCAATGATGAGAGTACCTACGCTTTTAACGACTTTAGAAGCAATCCCTATAAAGCCCTTATCAATATCTCTATCGGTTGTGATAAGAAATGTACTTTCTGTATCGTTCCAAATACTAGAGGTGAAGAGATTTCAATTCCCCCAGAGCTGATTTTAAGAGAAGTTAAAAAAGCTGTAGAAGATGGGGCTAAAGAGATATTTTTATTGGGTCAAAATGTTAACAATTATGGAAGAAGGTTTAGTGATAAAGAGAGAAGAATAGATTTTAGCGATCTTTTGAGAATGGTAAGCGAAGTTGAAGGGGTTGAAAGAATTAGATTTACCTCCCCCCATCCGCTCCATATGGATGATAAATTTTTAAAAGAATTTGCAACTAACCCTAAGGTGTGTAAATCGATCCATATGCCTTTGCAAAGTGGGAGTAGTAGAATCTTAAAACTGATGAAAAGAGGTTATACCAAAGAGTGGTTTTTAGATAGGGCGTTTAAGATTAGGGAGATGGCAAAAGGGGTATCTATCTCTACAGATATAATTGTGGGGTTTCCGGGTGAAAGTGAAAAGGACTTTTTAGAAACCTTAGAGGTGGTAGAAAAGGTAAAGTTTGAACAGATTTTTAGTTTTAAATACTCTCCAAGACCTTTAACGCCTGCAAAAGATTACCCAAATCAAGTACCGGATGAAGTCGCTTCTAAAAGGCTTACTACTTTACAGGAGTTACACCATAAACAGCTAGATGAGCTTGCAAAAAAAGAGCAAGGAAAGGTGTATGAAGTCTATTTTGAAGAGTTGAAACCTAACGGTTATGTAGCAGGAAGAAGCGATAACAATAAAATTGTAAAAGTTAAAGGGAGTGAGGAGCTTTTAGGAGAGATAAAAAAGGTAAAGATCACTCAAGCTAAACGGCTGTTACTTGAGGGTGAAGTTATTGGGTAAAAAGCTTCTTCTCTTCCTCCTTCCCCCTTTAGGTTCTCTTTTTTTAAGAATCCTTTATTTTAGCTGTAGAAAAAAGTTTATCCTTCCTAAATCTTTACCTCAAGAACCTTTTATTGTAGCCTTTTGGCACGGCGAGCTGTTGATGCAACCTTTTCTTTACAAAAAGGTTAGAAAAGAGCATAAGATCGCAGTAATGATTAGTGAGCATTTTGATGGGGAGATTATAGCTAGAGTTATAAAAAGTTTTAATTTTGATACAGTAAGAGGTTCTCCCAAAAAAGGGGGGGCTAAGGCGTTAATTAGAGCGTTAAGATTGGTTAAAGAGGGGTATGATATAGCAATTACTCCCGATGGGCCAAGAGGACCTAGATTTAGTGTAGCTCCTGGGATAGTGATGTTGAGCCAAAAAGCTAATATTTATATCGTTCCCTTCAGATATAAAGCTTCTTCCTATTGGGAGTTAAACAGTTGGGATCGTTTTATAGTTCCAAAACCTTTTAGTAAGTTGACTTTTTATATTGGAGAACCGTTTAAATTAAACGGAATGAGCGAAGAAGAAGCTAAAGCGTTTATAAAGGATCAGATGGTACAATACCCTACCATAAAAAGGGACTTTTAGGGTATGGACTGTCTATTTTTAGATACAAATGATCAATTTATTAGCCAATCTCCTCCTCAAGATGTTAATCTAGTAGCAATAGAGCATAAGGGGTGGTATGTCAATATCCCTATTAGTGAGATCGATGCGATAAAAGCATCGGGAGGGTCGGTAAAACTTCTCTCTCCCTTTAGCTATCTTTATTTTAAACATCTAGAAAACAGAGCTCCCCATTCCTTATACATCTTGATTTTAAGGAATGCGATCTATTTGGTTACCTTTAACACTGAAGATATTCCGGTTTACTATCAAATTTGTGATATTGATGAGGATTTAAATGAAGTGGTAAAGTTTTTTTTACACAACTTTTACTCTCAAAAAAACACCTATTTTATTGAAAGGCTTTTTATCTACCAGCTAGAGCCTAGACCAATAGACTATAAACCCATAGAGGAGCAGTTGGTTTTAGGTGAGATAAAAGCGTTTCCTTTAGATGATTTGCAGGAGTATTGTCAAAATGAGGAGTATTCTAGATATTTTATCAAAAGAAAAGAGGCTCTTCCAGAGAGTGAACCCCCTTTCTTTGTAAAAAGCTCCTTTATTTTAACCATTGGAATCTCCGTGATAGTATTGCTGTTAGGATATTATGGATATATCGTTTATGAAAATCAAAAGTATGAAAAGAGGGTACAAGAGTTAATCCAAGAACAGATCGCGTTAGGAAACAGTACTAACGAAGAACAAACCGTTTTTATGAAACTTAACCGCGCCCGCCCTTTTATTGAGAAAGCTAGAGAAAAAAACGCCCTTCTGACTAGAAAAATAAAAGAGATATTTGATCTTATTCCAGATCGAACCTACTTAACAAGAGCGATGTTTGATAATGGAGGAATAATTTTAGAAGGGGTTACCTTAAACCCTAAAGAGGTTAGAGAGATTGTAGATACTAAGTTGAAAGAGAGTTTTCCCACCGGGAAATTAACTTTTCCTAAACGCACCAAAGAGGGGGTAAGATTTCGTGCAGTCTACGAAGAACTTAACGACGAAGGTGAATGAGGTTTTAGATCGAGATAAGTTACTTTCTCTTTCTTTGATGCTCTTTTTTCTGATAGTTATCTATCTTGTAGCCAACTTTATGGTAATGCCCCAACTGGATAAAAATATTGAACTCCAAAACAAGCTCTTAATTCAAGAGACGATGAGTAAATATATGAAAGAAAATAGAAAACACCTTCTAGCTCAACTGCAAGAGTTTGGGGATTTAAGAGAACTAATTGAGCCTATGGAGGAGGGGGTTGATATTGTAGAGTTGGTTAAAGAGCTTGATCCCAATGCTAAAGTTACTAAGGTCTCTCAAGAAAAACAAAACGGGATAAAGATAGAGAAATTTTTTATAAAGGCCACTTTAGATACTCCTACTCCCTTTTTCTCCTTTATCCAAAAACTTAAAGAGTATCCAATTATGTTGGAAGAGCCAATAGAGTTTGAAAAAAGCAAAGATAAGATTATTGTACGTTTCTTTCTAGAGTTGTACAGTTTTGCTTAAGCTGAAAAAAAATACCCTTCTTAGCTACATAAAAGCGTAAAGGGATAGGGAATTTCTCTTTTCTAAAAAGCTCCTTTTGTTCTTTTAAAAGCTTGATTTTGATATAAGGAGCAGTTAAAAAACATCCTCTCCAAAACCCAAACGCTATCTTATTAGCAATAACTCCACTTTTTTGATGTAAAATCTCTTTTTTTTGAGAAGTTGAAAGAAGATAGGAATATTTTTTAAAAAGAAGATCAAATATTCTAAAAAGATTACTTCCTTTTTTTATCCTAGCTCCATAAAGCTCTTGGATGTTAAAAATAGAAATAGAGTCTAAAAGCTCCTTTTTATCTTGGGAAAGGTACTTAAAACTTCTTTTAACTCCTTTGGAGTAAAGTTCTAAAAACTTATCGCTAAAATGATGACGGATATAGTTTCTAAAAAAGGTAGTATCAAAATTGGTTTTATCGATAAAGTAGGGGATGTTGTTTTTATGAAGATAGTTTAATAGCTCTTTTTTTGAGATGTTAAGTAAAGGTCTAACTAAAGTGTAATCCTCTTTTTTAACTATCGATTCCATTCCTAATAATTCTACTAGTCCTGCCCCTTTAGAAAGTTGCATAAAAAACCATTCCAAACGGTCGTTTAACTGATGAGCGGTTATTAAAGTTGTGTAAGAGTATTGGGTAATTATTTTTTTAAAAAAGTTGTATCTAATCTCTCTAGCCTTAGCTTCAAAGTTGGAAGAGGAAAGTTTAGTTTTTAAAAGGAAAAGGTTTAAATCATACCTTTTAGCCAGCTCTTTAGCATATTCCACCTCTAACTTACTCTCTTTTCTAACAGAGTAATCCACTATCGCTAAATCAACTTTTACCCCTTTCTCTTGAAGAATAAAAAAAAGGGCGGTGGAGTCCACTCCTCCAGAAAAAGCTAAAAGGTTTTTCTCTTTTTTAAGCAATTCTAGATGTAAGAGTTCCAAGCAGTTTATCCTCGCCAACTATTTCACTAATCCTAACTTTATAAACTCCTCCCACTTCTAGGTCATTTGTTAAAGTTTGGTTTATCAACACCTCCCCATCGATCTCAGGTGCCCAAAGAGTTTTACGCGCACTAAAAAGAAGATCACTTTCCTTACTTTTTCCATCTAGATAAACTTCTATCTCTTTCTCTTTTTCTAAACTCTCTAAAACCTTTCTCTTTGCTACCTCTTCTAAAATTTCTAGCCGTTCCTGTTTAATTTCTTGAGGGATTTGAGGAAGTAAATATGCTTTAGTTCCCTCTTCGGCGCTATATTCAAAAAGAGTTACTCTATCAAACTCAAACCGCTCCAAAAACTTTTTTAACTCTAAAAAATCTTTTTGCTCTTCTTGAGGATGTCCAACTATAAAAGCGGTTCTTAAAAAACTTCCCGGTACCGTTCTCATTCTTTCCAACAGAGTTAAAATCTTATCTTGATCAACCCCTCGCCTCATCACTTTTAACATAGAGTTCGAAATATGTTGTAAAGGCATATCAAAATAGTTTACAACTTTAGAGGAAGAGGCGATCGCATCTATTAAATCTAAAGAGGTTGTAGAAGGGTAAAGGTAAAGGATTCTAGCTGTAAAAAGGTCAAGCTTTTCTAACGCTTCAATTAGTTTTATTAAACCTTCTTTTTCCCCTTGATCTCTTAAATAAGAGCTACTATCTTGAGAGATAAAGGTAAAATCTTTAAACCCTTTGTCAATTAGCCGTTTTACCTCATCTACCACCAACTCTAAGGGACGCGATTGCAACTTCCCCTTAAAAAGTGGAATGGAGCAGAAACTGCACTGCTGATTACACCCTTCGCTTAGTTTTATGTAGGCTGAGTAGGTGGAGTTGGTAATTACTCTCTCTTCGTTTTGGATTAGGTAAACTTGAGGGGTAAAACTGCTCCTTTTCTCCTTAATAAGTTGGTCGATCTTTGCATAGTCCCCAACTCCCGTAAAAAGATCAACCTCTATCAGCTCCTTTTGAAGCTCCTCTTTATACCTTTCACTTAAACATCCTGCCATTACTAAAAGAGAACCCTCTTTTCTTTGACTATGAAGCTCAAAAACTGTTCTTAAACTCTCCTCTTTTGCTGAATCGATAAATCCACAACTGTTCACAATTATCACATCTGCATCTTCAACAGTATCGCTTAAGGTGTAATCTTTTAATCTACCTAACATCACCTCACTATCGACTAGATTTTTTGTACACCCTAAAGAGACCAGATACAACTTTTTCATCATTCCATCACCACCACTTTATTTTTTCCACTATGTTTAGCTTCATATAACGCCTTATCCACCCTTGCAAAAATGGTATCGATAGTATCATCCTTTCTAACCGCAGTAACCCCAAAACTAGCACTTAGTTTAACCTCTCCTTCTGTTGTGACAAAGGTTCTACTATCTATAATCTTTCTAAGTCTATTGGCTACTATCTCTCCCTCTTTTAATCCCGCACCTGGAACTAAAACGGCAAACTCCTCCCCTCCAATTCTTGCTGAGATGTTGTTAGCGCGTAGAAAAGTTTTTAAAATTAAGGCGATCTCTTTCAAAACCTGATCCCCTGCGGGGTGTCCATACTTGTCGTTTACCTGTTTAAAGTTATCTAGATCAAAAAGGATCAGCGCAAACGGATAGCTTCTAGTTTGATAATCGTTAATCATTTCTAGTAAAGCTCTCTCAAATCTCCTTCTATTAACCAACCCGGTTAAGAAATCGATCTCCGCTTCAGTCCTAGCGGTCATTAGCTCCCCTTGGAGTCTAATTACATCTGCGTGATACTTTCTAAGTTCTAAGGTTAGAAGCTCATTTTCTCTTTTTAGCACTTCTAACTCATCTAGTACCCGTTTAAGCATATCTTTAATCTTCTCATCCTCTGTAAGCTTCTTTTCGCTTTCAATCTCCTCTTTATGGGAGTTTATAGAGTGGTTGTGAGAGTCTAAGATTGTGATAACCTCTGTAAGTTTTTGCTCAATAGCATCTGCAATTCTAACTAACTTTTTTACCATCCCCTTTTGTCTAATTTCTATACTTTTATCCACCCTCTCCTTAATCTCATCGTAAGGCTCATCGTAAAACTCTTTGAAAAGTCCCAAAATTTCAAGATCGTTCAGCTCTTTTTCCTGCTCGATAATATAACAAAACACATAAAACCAGCGCTCATAGTTTCTAGGAGTAATAACGATGTTGTTTTTTATCATAAAATTCATCTGTTTTCGTACAACGTTCATTATCTCCTTTACATCCTCTTGTGTTAATTTATCCTCTTCTTCCAACTTCTTTTTAAGTTTACAGATAGGCTCTTCCACTCTCTATCCTTTAATAATCTTTTAACATCGCTCTAGCTTCTCTTTCCATAATCTTCTTTTTCAACGCTTGCCGTTTGTCGTGTAAAGTTTTTCCTTTTGCTAAAGCTATTTCTAGTTTTGCCCTGTTTCGATCGTTAAAATAAAGTTTTAAAGGAACTACTGTATACCCTTTTTCAGTAGTTTTTCCTAAGAGTTTATTGATCTCTTTTTTGTGTAAAAGCAATTTTCTAGCTCTTTTTTCATCCGGTCT
Organism: Campylobacterota bacterium; assembly: GCA_013153095.1. Taxonomy (GTDB): domain Bacteria; phylum Campylobacterota; class Campylobacteria; order Campylobacterales; family Nitratiruptoraceae; genus Nitratiruptor. Next base: position 11,472 of record JAADFB010000002.1, read on the forward strand.
AAAATGGGGGTTGGAAGAGTCTAAGTGAGAGATATGCATCCCAAATACAAACGGTTCCCCTTTAACAAATTTAACAAAACTATCTTTTAAATTCACCTTTCCAGCTCTAATCGCTTTAACCTCACTCCCTTCCAATACTAGACCCGCTTCATACTTTTCTAAGATCTCAAAATCGTGAAACGCTTTTTTATTTCTGGCTACTATTTTCATCTTTTTCTCCTAAAAAGGGTGCTTCCACTTCCGCTTAAAAACCAAGTAGAGGAGTAATTTTTTAGTTTTGGACACAACTCTAAAGCACTGTGATAAAGATCGTTGGCTTCAAGGGGAGGAATTTTATCTAAAATCTCTTCACTTTTCATCTTAAGAAGATGGGAGGGGTTTGAAGGGTTGAAAAACTTTTGAGAATAGAGTTTATACACTTTCTTAGTATCGCAATGAATAGGTAAAAGTTTTAATTCCAACTTTACCTCTTCCTCTTCAAACGGTTCTACAATCTCCCCAATCCCTTTTACATTTGCACTTTTATAGGGGTAAAGAAAAAAAGGGACATCTGCCCCTACTTTACTTCCTATCTTTACCATCTCTTCAAGGGAGAGGTTTAGATTGAGTTTTTGGTTTAAAAGTTTTAAAAAGGTTGCGCTGTCGCTACTTCCTCCTCCAAGTCCAGCCCCTAGCGGGATTCTTTTGGTGATATGGACTTTGTGGGTTTTAAAAAAGGGTAAAAGGTCATCTTTTAAATACTCTTGTAAAGCTAGATATGTTTTGTAAAGAATGTTCTCTTTTGTTGGAATAGAAACCCCAGTAACGGTAAACTCTCTAAATTCCCCTTCTACCAATTCAACCTCATCAAAAAGAGAGTCATATTTTATAAAGCGTGAGGCTAGATTGTGGTACCCATTAGCTCTTTTACCAACGATTTTTAAAAAAATATTGATTTTAGCTACCGCCTTCAATCTTTTACCTTTGGAATATTATTGAGTTTATAAAACACCTTTTTATCTTTAACTTCTACAATAGTAAAAAATGTATTAAAAACTAGATGGTACAACCCCTCCTCTTTAAACTTTAAAGAGTCTAGAGGAATTCTTTTCCCTTGTAAAATCTCTTTTGCACGAAGGGTAGTAAAATTTTCTTTAGAGATGAGGTAATTTAAAGGGTTTAAAGGTTTTTCATCATTAAAACTAAATTCCCCCTCTTTAACTCTTTCTAGATAGGTTAATGTTCCTACACTATTTAACTTTCTAGCGATCATCTCTCCTAAACTTCTAATATAAGTTCCTTCACTAACTACCGCTTCAAAGGTTACAAAAGGGTGGGAGTAGTTTAAAAGAGTAATAGAATAGATATAAGAAGTTACCTCTTTTAACTCCACCTCATCCCCATTATAGGCAAACTGATACGCTCTTTTACCTTCTATCTTTTTAGCGCTAAAAAGTGGAGGGGTATAGGTAAACTTTCCTTTAAAGCTCTCCACAACCTCTTTTACCCTTTTTTTGGGCAAAATCTCTTTAATCTCCTCTACCCCTTCAATATCAAGCGTTCTACTTTTAGCTCCCAACCATAAAGTTGCCCTGTAGACTTTTGGATACTTTTTTAAAAATCTAAAAAGTTTGGTATAACTTCCAAAAGCGATAATTAAAACCCCACAAGCAAAAGGGTCTAAAGTACCGGAAAAACCCGCCTTTTTAGCGTTATATTTTCTTTTTAAGTGTTGTAAAAAGCTGTTAGAGGTGATAAAAGGGGGTTTATAGGCGCAAAAGAGGCGGTTCATAACTTCTCCACAAAAGAGGAGAGGATATGATAGATTTTTCCTCCAAAGTTTATAGTTAATTTAACCTCCTTTCTAGCTCCACTAACTCCTATAACTCTTCCTATTCCAAACAGTTTATGTCTAACCAGATCACCTTTTTTATACCCTTTCCTTCTTTCGATCTTAACGCTTCCCCTCATTAACCCAGCTTCATTTAAAAATCTACTGCGTTCAAGTCTAACTCTTCTACCTTTATAAAATCTACTGCGAGCATAAGTTAAAGTTAACTCCTTTTTTGCTCTAGTGATAGCCACATATCCTAACCGACGCTCCTCTTCTATATCACTCTCTTCTCCAGTTAAAGGGAATAACCCCTCCTCTAATCCAATAACAAAAAGGTGATCAAACTCCAACCCTTTACTTGCGTGAACACTCATTATAGAGATCGCACTTTCTTGAATTTGATCCTGTTCACTTTCTAAGGAGATCTCTGCTAAAAACTCCTCTAACGATCCAAAAGGACTGGTTTTTATAAACTCTTTAAACAACCCCTCCAACTCCTCTAAATTGGCAACCCTATCCTCTCCATCGGGCATTAGGGAGTAAAACTTTTTTAAACCGATATACTCTTCAAACTCTTTTAAAAAGGAAGCTCCAGTATTAAATTTTAGGATATTGTGAAGATATTTTAGATCGCTTACAAAACTGTATAAAGTTTTTGCGCTCCTTTTTCCTACAATCTCTTTTATTTCTTCTAAATCCAACTCCCACAACATTTCTAAAATAGAGAGGTTTTTTACACTAGCGGCAGCTTTTAATTTTTCATAAGTAGCTTTTCCTATCCCTCGCCGCGGTTTGTTTATAATCCTTTTAAAGCTAAACTCGTCACTTGGATTAGTTAAAACCCTAAAATAGCAGATCGCGTCTTTAATCTCCGCCCTTTCATAAAAAGGGGTAGAGCCTACTACTTTATAATGGATTTTTGCTTTTTTAAACGCTTCTTCTAACGATCTACTTAAGGCGTTTATTCTAAAAAGTACCGCGATTTGAGAAGGGTTTACCCCTTCTTCAAGTAATGCTTTAATTCTCTTAGCTACCAGCTGAGCCTCTTCCTGTTCATTTTTTAAAGAAACAACCTCTACCGCTTTCCCTTCCTCTTTAGTGGGTTGCAACTTTTTAGAGACGCGGTTGCGGTTATGGGAAATTAAAGTATTTGCGGCTTCCAGTATCTTTTTAGTGGAGCGGTAGTTTTTTTCAAGTTTTACAACTTTTGCCCCTGCAAACTCATAAGGGAACTCCAAAATGTTCCTAACCGTTGCTCCCCGCCAACTATAAATACTTTGATCATCGTCTCCTACTACACATAAATTGTTATGGGTAGAGCAGAGCTTTTTTAAAAGTAGGCTTTGAAGCTCATTAGTATCTTGAAACTCATCCACCATAATAAAGCTATATAACTGACTGATATGGTCACAAATCTCTTGGTTTTGATCCAAAATCTTGTAGGTTAAAAGTAAAAGGTCGTCAAAATCTACTAGATTGTTTTTTACCAAGTAGTTCTCATACTCCTCATAAATTTCTGCGATCTCTTTAAAATTTTCCAACCTTGCACTTTCAATCGCTTCCTTAGGGGAAATTTGGGAGTTTTTATATTTAGAAATCTCGCTAGAGATTAAAGGTACAGGCAATTTGCTCTCAAAAGAGCGTAGGATTCTTTTTTTATCATCGTTGTCAATAATTACAAATGCATTTGAGCGATTCAAATAGCCCATATAGCGTCTTAAAAAAATCAATCCAAACTTATGAAAAGTACACAGCAGAGGATAGGAGTTTAAGGAGGATTCCTCTAACAGTCCTAAAGCTCTCTCCCTCATCTCCCTAGCCGCTTTATTGGTAAAGGTTAAGGTTAAGATGGAACTAGGTTCAATCCCTAAAGAGATGAGGTAAGCTACGCGTGTAGTGATAGTTTTTGTTTTTCCACTTCCCGCTCCCGCAATCACTAGGAGGGGGCCTTCAAGATGGGTTACAGCCTCTAGTTGCTCCTTGTTTAGTTGTGTTAAAATCTCTCTCATCGCGTTGGCTCTTTTGGTTTTATTAAATATTATATCAAAAATTAGTTTTAATTTTGTACCAAACAAATTAAGGGGATATAGTCAAAAATTATAATTTGAAAAATTATATAAAGTTAGGTTATAATTACCTCTTCCGAATAAATTTTCATAATAAGAAGGCGGAAATGATGATAAAAGATTTTACGAAGCTAGAAACCTTTCTAGTTGTCGTTAAGGAGAAAAGCTTTTCAAAAGCCAGCGCAAAATTAGGGATTAGCCAACCAGCGGTTACCCAGCAGATAAAGTTTTTGGAAGAGCAGCTAGATGCTAGATTGATTGAGCGGAAAAAAAACGGGGTTAAGCTAACAAAAGAGGGGGAAGAGGTTTATAAGATCGCTCAAAAAATCTCCAAATGTATCCAAAATGCGGAACAAGAACTTTTAAAGATCATCAACAAAGAGATCACTTTTATTATCGGTTCTTCTTTTACCATTGGGAACTATGTGTTACCTCAAATTATCACCGACATCAAAGAGATGGTTAAAAACGATATTTTGTTAAAAGTTGATCTAAGTGAAAAGATTGTAGAAGATGTAAAAGATAAGAAGTTTGACCTAGGGTTAATAGAATCTCCCGTCTTTAAGGATGGATTGATCTATAGGGAGTGGATGGAGGATGAGTTAGTCCTTTTTAGTAATACCAAACTCCCTAAATATGTGAAAACTGAGGATTTATACCGTTTTAATTGGATCTGTAGAGAGGAGGGAAGCCATACTAGAAAGATGGTTACAGAGGTGTTTGAACGGTTAGGGGTTAGCTGTAAGAAATTTAATGTAATTAGTGAAGTTAGCTCTTCAACGGCGGTAGTAAACTCTATTTTACGAAGTCCTGTAAATAAAGAAAAGCCTACCGTTTCCATTATCTCCCGTTACGCGATAGAGGATGAGTTAAGAAATGGAAGACTCTTTGAAGCTAAGATCAAGGGAGAGAAGTTGAAACGAAAATTTTATATCACTTACCTCAAAGAGAGGAAAAACGACCCCTTTTTGATGAATATTGTGGATCTGTTACTAAAACTTAAAAAGTAAATTTCTATTTATTGAACCGTTTTAAAAGGTGAGCGTTTTCTGGGTTGGACATCAACGCCTCCATTGAGGATTTTGGCTTATGTTTGGGTTGAAGTGATGCGGTTAGATTGATAAAAATTGGAGTATCGTCAATCAATATCTGTAAGATCGATTCTAACGGCACGCTTACCACAGAGCCAAAATTCTCCTTTCCAAATCCAGCTTCAAAAGTTAAAACCCCTTTTTCCAACTTAGCACTCTCAAAGGTGTAATTAACTAACAAAAACTTGGTAAATTCTGGGAGTTTAAATTCAGGTGGGAGTTTTGGAGAAAAATCGACATTGGTAATATCTACAATAATTGCAAACTCCTCCCCTTTTTCCAACAGATAGGAGATAATATCGTTAGCGTGATTGGTTAAGATTACACTAAACTCTTTATCTTGAAGTAAGTCGTATAACATCTTATTCTCCTTTTAAAAAAATAACCTCTTTTAAAGGATAAAATCCTAACATCGCATTCATAATCGCCATTTTTTCAAACTTTGGTAAATCTACCACTTCTATATTTGCAACTTTTAAGAACCCTTCCTGAAGTAACCTTTCTCTAGTTGTTCCTTTTAAAAGCGGGTAAAGAGGTGTTATCCACTCATTTTTGTAAAAAAAAGCTACATTGGCAATAGAGGTATCGGTTAGGAGATCGTTTTTTATTATGAGTACATCATCGGCTTCTTGAGTAAGAAGCCGATTTAACCCATTTCTATCTTCAAATTTATAGGGATACTCAATATTGGCAAAGAGTAGTTTAAATGTTTTGAAATTTTTAGGAGTGTAGGGGAAAAATTTAATCTCTTCCACCTCTTCTTTATAAAAAACTTTACATCTAAACAACCCTTGGGGGGGAGGAGAGATAAAATTTTCTAAAAAAAGCGTTTCTTTAGCACCAAATACCTCTTTTCTAGTTTTATTAAAGCGCCAATTGTGGTAAGGAAGATTAAAGATTTTTCCATCTTTTACTTTTATAGTTTCAAAACATCTCACTCAAACAGCTCCGTAGAGAGATAACGCTCCCCGGTATCGCAAAGCATCGTTACAATTTGTTTGTTGGGGTATCGTTTTTTTAACTCTCTAGCTCCCCATACATTTGCCCCGCTACTAATTCCTACCATCAATCCTTTAGTTTTGGCAAGCTCTTTAGAAGTTGAGATCGCATCTTCATCCTCTACCCTTAAGATTTCATCTATAAGGGAAAAATCGATTAAAGGAGGGATAAATCCAGCACCAATACCTTGAATTTTGTGAGAAGATGGTTTACCACCGCTTAATACTGCGCTCTTGCTTGGTTCAAGAGCTACAATTTTAGTACCTAAAGGCTTTAACACTTTAGCTACTCCTATTAAAGTCCCCCCAGTACCTACTCCAGTAACAAAGATGTCGGGTTTAAACTGTTGTAAAATCTCTTGAGCGGTTGTTTTCATATGGGCTTTTACATTGGCGGGGTTGGAGAATTGATCTAACATTATTCCCCTCTCTTCTTTTGCGATCTCTTTAGCTTTTTGGATCGCTTCTTCCATCCCCCCCTCTACTAAAACAACCTTTGCCCCAAAAAAGCTAATAAGCTTCCTCCTTTCAATGCTCATCGATTTGGGCATCACTATGATAACTTTTAGATTTAAGATCGCTCCTATCATTGAGAGGGCGATCCCGGTATTTCCGCTAGTTGGTTCTACAACAGTTTTTAAATTTTTGTTTTTTTTCAAAGCTTCTTTTATCATCTCTAGGGCGATGCGATCTTTTACACTCCCCCCCGGATTAAAAAACTCACATTTTGCAAAAATATCTTTTTCAATCTCAATTAAAGGGGTATTTCCTATTAGCTCTAACACCAATATTCCTTAAGGGATAATTTTGGTTTGGGCTATGTTTGTAGCATGGTAAACCAATTTATTAAAAATTATAGCATAATAGCGGATTAAAAGGTTTTGTAAGTTTGGTTCATAAGAGGGAAGAAACCACGCATTATTAGAAAGCGCAATTAGATAGGTACTATCGGTTTTATAAAGGAGTGGATGGGTTGCTTCGTAACAGATAGCGTTAGTAAATTTTACACCTTTAATAGAATAAATTTGAGGTTCTTTTGCGCTGGTATAATCTTGGGCATCGTTAAAAAAAATGTGATTTACAAGTTTAGCTAACGGTTTTGGTAGAGGGTTTGCCTCTCCAAAAGGAACTAATACTACTTTGTTTAAAATTAGATATTTTCCTTTTTCAAACACAAAAGTGGAGTTAAAAACTCTTCCATCTTTATAGCTTAATCCTCCAGTTACAATAGAGATTTTAACACTTCTTTCTAACAATTTCTCTAACAAGAAAGGGTCTAAGTTTAGAAAAAGAGGAAAAGCGCTTTCGGGCAAAACTACTAAATCGTATCCCTCTTGTATAGCTTGATCGATGTAATTTAGATTTTGACCAATAATTCTATCTTGAAAAGCTGGGTTCCATTTCTCTTTTTGGGAGAGGTGGGTCGTAATCAATTTTATTTTTAAAGGAGCTAAGGGGATTGAAGGAGGTTGAGGTTTAAAAAGAGGATAAAGAAGAAATAGAAACGAAACAAGTTTAAAATAGCGGGGAAGAATTAAAAAAGAGGCTAAAGAAAGCAGTAAAAAACCAAATGAGAGTTTATCAAAGTTGAAAAAGGTATAACTTAAGGCCAATTCAGGGACAAACCAGTTAAATCCAAAGGGGTGAATATAGCTAACTACTAACAAAAATAAAGCCCTAAAAAGAGGCGAATAGGGAAGTTTTAAAGCAAGCCAATAAGCTACAGCAAACAAAACCCCATATACGAGCGCCACTAATAAGATAATTAACGGAATCAGATAGGGTAAATCGTAGTATCGAAAGCTTAACGAGATCCACCAAAACCAAAATATTCCAAAGAAAAATCCTATCCAAAATCCTCTAGAGGTGGAAAGTAATAGATAAAATCCAATCAGAGCTAAAAAAGATTCTAAAAATCGATTATGCCACCCCACAAAATCAAACAGAATAAAGAGGGATAAAAATAACGTTCCAGCAAAGGATTTTATTAATAAAGTGATGTTAAAATAGTTGCTAAATTTTTTAAAAAAGGATCGTTTTATGCAAGGACAAGGTTCAAGCATTTTAGGGGCACTCCTCCCTATGATTATCATTTTTGCAATCTTTTACTTTTTAATTATTCGACCTCAACAGCAACAGCTAAAAAAACATAAAGAGATGGTTGAGGGTCTTAAAAAAGGGGATAAGATTGTTACAACAGGAGGTATTATAGCTGAAGTTATCAAAAACGAAAAAGATCATCTAAAAGTTAAAATAAGCGACAATACGATAGTTAAAATCGACAAAGACTACGTAGCTAAAAAGATTGAAGACACTCCAACTACGGCTGAAAGCTAAAATATGAGATGGCTCAATTGGCGTTTAGTAGTGTTTATTCTCCTTTTTTTTGGAGGGGTAGCTCTCTCTCTCCCCTCCCTTTTAAATTTAAAAGAGGGACCCAAAATCACCCTAGGGCTTGACCTGCAAGGTGGTTTACATATGCTTTTGGGGGTAGATACAAAATCTGCAATCGCTTCTAAAATCAAATCTCTAGCTTCCGCTATCAAATATTTTGCTGAAGATAACGACATCTTGATAGAGGATTTAAAAATTGAAGGGGATAAGATAAGTTTTAAACTTTTAGATGAAGATGACGCCCCAAAACTGGAAGAGTTTTTATCAAAACAGCAAGGTTTAAATGTTCAAAAAGAGGGATTGAAATATCTAGTTTCTCTAACTCCTCAAGAGGTGGAAGCGGTTAAAGAGTATGCGATAAATCAAGCGGTAGATACGA